>NZ_JAUBUJ010000127.1:0-21100 GCF_036705405.1 Microcoleus sp. B13-B6 | reverse complement strand
ACCCCTACTCCCCGTGCCCGCCCTCTTGGCTAGGGGGGATCGGATTCTATGCAACCTCATAAAAAATTGGTATTACGGCTTATTCCCTGTCCTAGATACCTAAATCCCTCTTCCTTCTTCCTTCAACGTCCCAATTCCCAAACGAAAATTCATCGTACCATCTATGGAAGGCGTTTAGCGGACGATCGACCGGAGAATCGACCCCAGACTGCAAAAAATAATTCGAGAGTATAAATGCTTATAAGCCTGACGCAGACAGTGGATCGCGGGGCGATTATCCCTGTCTTTTGGCGTCGGACTCTCAAACATCCTGTGGTAATGTTACGATCCCGACAGAGAAAGAATGTGGTAGATAAGGAAGCAGTGCTACATGGTAGAGATAGACAAGTCAATATCCTTCGATGGACGGGATATTAGACTGAAGATTGGTTTACTAGCGCCTCAAGCAGGCGGTGCAGTTTTGATTCAGTCGGGTGACACGGCGGTTTTGGTGACAGCGACTCGATCGCAGGGGAGAGAAGGAATTGATTTCCTGCCCCTGTTGGTGGATTACGAAGAGAGACTCTACGCTGGCGGTAAAATTCCCGGTGGATTTTTGCGAAGGGAAGGGCGTCCCCCAGAAAAAGTGACTTTGACTGGTCGTTTGATCGATCGACCGCTGCGCCCGCTATTTCCAAGCTGGCTGCGAGATGACATCCAAGTTGTAGCAACAACGGTTTCGATGGACGAACAAGTGCCACCGGACGTTTTGGCGGTGACGGGGGCTTCGGTGGCGATACTGCTGGCGAAAATGCCGTTTTACGGGCCGATGGCGGCGGTACGAGTCGGTTTGGTAGGGGACGATTTCATCATCAACCCCACCTACAGCGAAATCAAAGAAGGCGAGTTGGATCTCGTGGTAGCTGGTTCTCCTGATGGAGTAATCATGGTGGAAGCCGGCGCTAACCAATTGCCAGAACAGGATATCATCGAGGCGATCGACTTCGGCTATGAAGCAGCCTGTGACTTGATTCAAGCCCAGCGCGAAATTATGGCCGAATTGGGCATCGATTTGGTGGTAGAGGAACGGCCATCCCTAGACTCTGCCCTGGAAAACTTTATTCGCGATCGCGCCCAAGAACCCATCCGCATCATTTTGTCAAGATTTGAAAAAGACAAAACAATACGGAATGCAGCTTTGGACGAAGTTAAGGCAAATGAAGTCGAATCTGCGATCGCCGAACTCCCGGAAGACGATCCGGTAAAACTAGCCGCCACCGCCAACACCAAGGCGATCGGCAACGTTTTCAAAGACGTTACCAAAAAAATGATGCGGAAGCAGATCCTCGAAGATGGCGTCCGTGTAGACGGTCGCAAGCTAGACGAGGTGCGACCCGTTTCTTGTCGCGTAGGCGTGCTGCCGTCGCGAGTACACGGCACTGGGTTGTTTAATCGCGGGTTGACTCAAGTCTTGTCTGCAGCTACCCTGGGAACCCCAGGCGACGCCCAAGACTTAGGGGACGACTTGCACCCGCAGCAAGACAAACGCTACCTCCACCACTACAATTTCCCGCCGTTTTCGGTAGCAGAAACCAAGCCGATGCGATCGCCCGGAAGGCGAGAAATCGGTCACGGAGCCCTCGCAGAACGCGCTTTACTGCCGGTTTTGCCATCCAAAGAAGATTTCCCCTACGTGATTCGCGTAGTTTCAGAAGTCCTTTCTTCCGACGGTTCGACCTCAATGGGTTCAGTTTGCGCCTCAACGCTAGCATTAATGGATGCAGGCGTTCCCCTTTCCCAACCCGTCAGCGGCGCGGCAATGGGCTTAATTAAAGAAGGCGATGAAGTCCGAATTTTGACTGACATTCAGGCAATTGAAGACTTTTTAGGCGACATGGACTTCAAAGTAGCCGGTACCGACACCGGGATTACTGCTTTGCAGATGGACATGAAAATCAAAGGTTTGCCCTTAGATGTAATTGCCAATGCCATCCGCCAAGCCAAACCAGCCAGACTGCACATTCTAGAAAGAATGCTGGCAACCATCGACACTCCCCGCAAGGAAATGTCGCCGTTTGCACCGCGTTTGCTAACCCTGAAAATCGATCCAGAATTTATCGGTTTGGTAATTGGGCCTGGGGGCAAAACCATCAAAGCCATCACCGAAGAAACCGGTGTCAAAATTGACATCGAAGACGACGGAACCGTGACAATTGCTGGCAACGACAGCGAAAAAGCTCAGCGGGCTTACAACATTGTCCAAGGCATGACGCGCAAGTTGAATGCAGGAGACGTGTATGTCGGCCGCGTAACTCGAATTATTCCGATCGGCGCTTTTGTGGAAATTTTGCCAGGAAAAGAAGGCATGATTCACATTTCCCAGTTAGCGGACTACCGCGTCGGGAAAGTCGAAGACGAGTTAGCTGTAAACGATGAAGTGATTGTCAAAGTGCGAGAAATTGACAACAAAGGTCGAATTAATTTGACCCGCTTGAATATTCATCCCGACGAAGCGGTAGCCGCCCGCGAAGCGCTGAATAAATAGTTTACAGTTGGTAATTGGTAATTGCTTTTAGAGTAATTGCTAATTGCTAATTGGTAACTGGTGATTAGTAATTATTAATTGCTAATTGAGATTAAATCTGATTGTTTCAGATTGATTTGGGAGTAGGGTGCGCGACAGCGACAGATCGACTTTGTGCGATCGGCTGTAGAAGTTAATACAGTCGCGCACTTTACCCTCGGCGGTTGCTATAAGTAAACCTTGGAATTATTCATCTCTCTCCCCTCTTCCTCTGCGCCCTCTGCGCCCTCTGCGGTTAAATCGCTCATAAATATTAAAAAAAAAAACTATCCAGAAACCAGACTTCTTGAAAAAGTCGGGCATCTAAAAGAAGATGAAATCAAATCACAGCAATACAGTCAATTTCAACTAACACATCTTTCGGCAAACGCGAAACCTCCACACAAGCGCGCGCCGGTGCAGTTTCCGCATCAAAATATTTCGCATAAACCGCATTCACGGCGGCAAAATCATTCATATCTTTAAGGAAAACCGTAGTTTTTACCACATCCAACCAAGTAGCGCCGGCTTCTGTGAGAATGGCTTCGAGATTTGCCATAACTTGTTCGGTTTGTTTTGCCACATCCTCGGTGTAGACTATATCGTTTAGTCTAATGTCGATCGCAATTTGGCCAGCTACAAACAGCATAGTGCCCGTAGCGGCGATCGCTTGATTGTAAGGGCCCACGGGTGCCGGTGCTTTGTCAGTACGAATAATTTTGCGCGTCATAGATGTTAGTTTTTGGGAGAATTTTTCCGAAGTTTCCGGCTGGTAGAGTTCTGCGTCAGAGGTTTCAGGCTGGTAGATTTCTCCATCAGGCATTGTAGCACCAGTGAAGTCTGCATTTTCGATATTCCAACCATAAGTTCTTGCGTTAGTTAAGTCTGCCTTTTTCAAGTTTGCTCCACTTAGATCGGCTCTACTTAAATTGGCTCCTTGTAGATTAGCTCTTTCGAGATTCGAGCTTTGCAAACAGGCTTTTTTTAGGTTAGCTTCTTCCAAGTTTGCCACACTTAAATCTACATCAATCAACTTAATTCCTGACAAATTGCTTTTTGTCAAATTGACTGCCCTGAGTTTACAAGCGTTGAGATTTGCCTCTAAGAATTTTACACCATTTAGAATTGTTGCAGTTAAATTTGCTTCAGCCAGGTTTGCTCCAGTCAGATGAGCGTTAGTCAAGTTAGCTCTATTTAAGTCGGCCTGAAACAAGGAGGCTCTACTTAGGTTAGTAGCCGTTAGGTTTGCACCACTCAGATTTGCCATCTCAAGATTAGCATTAGTCAAGTTGGAGCCACTCAGATTTGCTTTACTCAAATTTGCACCGTTGAGTTCTGCTAAACTTAGATTACTTGAAGCACAACTTATTCCACTCAAGTTTGCACTTGTCAGGGATGCCCGACTCAGATTAGCATGGTTAATACTCGCATTTGTTAGGTTTATGCCACTCAAATCAGTTCCAGTCAAATTAGCACTCTGTAGGTCGATCCCACTCAGATCAGCACCTTTAAGGTCTACCCCACTTAACCGTTCATTATGAAATTTTCGTTCACCTTTGGCATATCTTTCTAAAAGTTCTTTAGCATCCATAAATCACCTCGATCGCCCTTCCGCTACACCCCACATTCCCAGCCTACCACCAAAACCGAAAGCGCGATCTAAATCCGCATCAATCCATTTTCATCTGCGGTCAATCAACTCCCTTTTTCAACCGCAGATAAACACAGATAAACGCAGATAAATTATATCAAATTCGTCCTTCCTCGGAATCATCGCTCTCTCTGTTCTCTTTCTCTGCGTCCTCTGTGTCCTCTGCGGTTTAATCAATCCAATTTCATCTGCGGTTAACAAATTCCCATTTTTCAACCGCAGATAAAAGCAGATTTACACATTACACACCAACCGGAGCACCAACAACCTCACCTTTCAACATCCGAGAAGCAGCATCAAGCAATTGCTCCTCCAAATAAGGCTTAGTGAAATAGCCCTTCGCGCCCAAACTGTAAGCCATTTGGCGGTGTCTGTCAGCACCGCGAGAAGTTAGCATCGCGATCGGCAATTCACACAAAACAGCATCCTTCTGCATCCGAGAAAGTAGTTCCAAACCGTCCATTCTCGGCATCTCAATATCGCAGAAAACGATATCGCAAGGCAGACCAGATTTCATCTTTTCCCAAGCTTCCTTACCGTCGCGAGCTTCTTCCACACGATAGCCAGACTTCTCGAAAGTAATCGACAAGAGCGATCGCACCGTAATCGAGTCATCGACAATCAGCACAGTCGGCTCAGTCTTCTCGATTTCCGCCTCCGCAGCAGCCCGATCGCCCTCATCCCAAAGCGTACCGCCAGTATCCTTCCGCAGCCTTCCCGTAGCCAAATCGATCAGCTCCAGAACATCCGCAATCGCCACGATCCGACCGTCCCCAAGCACGGTGGCCCCAGCAATCCCGATCGGCTTCGGCACCGGCCCTTCCAACGGCTTGATCACAATTTCCTGTTCCGTCGAAACCTGATCCACCTGCACCGCCAAGAAATTGCCAGCAGAGCGCAGCACGATCACCGAAATCATGTCATCGTCAGTATTAAACCCGTAAACACTGCCCCGACCCAAATGGCGGCTGTAAGCCAGCAGATCCCGCAGCGGCCGGAACGGCAAGCTTTGACCCCGCCACTCAATGCAAGGCAAACCATCCGCCCCCGTCGTCACCTGATCGCGAGGCACATCGATCATATCTTCGACCCCATCCATCGGGAAAGCAATGCGAGCGCGATCGCTAATGCAAGTCAGAGCCTTAGAAATACTCAACACCAGAGGTAAACGGATGGTAAACACAGTCCCCTTGCCGATCGTTGAATCGATCGACACAGTACCGCGAATCTCCTGCAACGAAGTCTGCACCACATTCATACCGACCCCCCGGCCGGCATACTCCGTCGCCTGTTCCTGAGTGCTGAACCCCGGCATAAACAGCAAATCGTAAACTTCCGAGCGAGACATCCTTTGAGCCTGAGCCGCCGTCAGCATACCCTGCTTAATCGCCTTCGCCTTCACCTTTTGCGGGTCAATTCCGGCCCCGTCGTCTGAAACCGAAACCACGGTTTGGTTCCCTTGGTGGAAAGCCCGAATCGTAATCCTGCCGACTGCAGGCTTCCCAGCCGCCAGACGCACCTCCGGCGCTTCGATCCCGTGAGTAATCGCATTGTTCACCAAATGAGTCATCGGGTCATATAGCTGATCCACAATCATCTTGTCGATCAAAATCTCCTTACCCTCAACCTGCAACTGAGCCTGCTTCCCGCACTTAATCGCGATTTCCCGCACCGCCCGGAACAGCCTGTCCGTCGTCTCCGCAAACGGCTTCATCCGGGCGCGAGTCAAACCTTCTTGCAGTTGAGTCGTAACTTGTCGCAGTTGGCGAGTCACCTGATCCGCCTCATCCACCAAAAACTCAATGTCCGCCGCCGACTCCCGCACCCGCACGATCAGCTCAATAATCTCTTGAGCCAAACTGTGGAAAGGAGTAAACCTGTCCATTTCCTCCGGTCTCCAGGCACTTTCCCGAGTGTGGGCCGAATCCTCAGAGCGCCAGGCCGATCGGTGTCCCTGCCGGTTTGCCAGCAAAGCAATCTCCAAAAGACTCCGCTCGTAGAAATCCTGAGTCCGCTGGCTCACATCGCTCAGCAGCGCCACCTGGTGCAGCAAATTGTCCAAAAACTGTCGCATCCGTTCTTGGTCTTGCTCCAAACTGTTGCGGTTCACAACCAGTTCCCCCATCAAATTGCTGAGGTTGTCCAGTTGCTTGACCGGCACCCGCATCGTCTGGTCGCCGAACCCGCCCGCGCGGGGATTCCGCCTGGGTCTGTTGATCGCCGACGGCCCCATATTGCCTTCCCCTTGGCGGCCGCTGTCCTTGGGATCTTCCAGCAGTTTTTCCAAATCGCCAAATTCGTCGTCGCTCTCATCGGCAGCAGTGCGCGGAGCTTTACTAGCAGTTGTCGGTGCAGGAATTTCCGGCATAGTTGCGCTCTCGCTGAGGAGTTCTTCGAGATCCGAGAAAACTTCTGTATTTACCGGACTCTGATTTGTGCTTCCAGAAGCTGCTATGACAGCCCCAGCACCCCCTGCAATTAACAGTGCTTCTAAATCGTCAAAATTTCCTTCGGCATCATCTTCATCGCCTGATTCGCCCTCGGCAAAAAAGTCTGCCAGCGATCCCTCTTCCAACTCCGAGGAATCTGCCTCGGCCGAGTCGTCCTCAGCGTCCCAAAAGCCGGTCGTCAGTTCCGAAGTCACCAGAACCTCAGCATCGATCGAATCCAACAAATCATCAAAACCCTCCAACTCTGCGTTGTTGAGAGTAGCCCCGGTTTCCCTCGCCGAGAGCAAGTCAGCATCGCCCTCCAACATACCATCGAGAGATTCTGCAGGCAGCGGCTCTAAATCCGCACTCAAAAAATCCGTTTCCAGGGCATCAAACAAATCATCTTCGCCCTCAGATTCCCCGGCGGCATCTGTTTCGGCTCGATCGAACAAATCCGCACCCTCCTCGTCGAACAAACCCTCGGCAGGTTCGGCAGACAATTCGTTCACATCCACAGCCGCGCCGTCATCTGGCGCCGTTCCAGCATCGCCTGGGTGTACCATGCCTTCCCCAAACATATCCTCCAAGAAATCGAAAGCTGCGCCCTCATCAGATTCGACATTTGAAATTTCCGACTCAGGACGATCGTCTGACAAAGCCCCAAGTTCAACCTCTGCCGAATTTGCCCAGCCTTGGTCGGAAACAGCCGCACCATTGTTATTGTTGTCGAACAAACTCCCCAAGTCGCCCTCATCAACTCCCACATCGGCACTCAGCAATTGTGAATTCCCATCATTGAGCCAACGCCCACGGCCTTGCCCCGAAGCTTCTCCGTCATACTCAGTACCCGTAGGTACAGAACCGAAAAGCTCAGCCAAATCGGCCGCTTCTCGGGAAGTAGCCATTCCTTGCCCATCCCGCACAGTCTCTTCATCCTCAGAAATCGCGCCAGAGGTCATATCCCCAAACAGCGCATCTAAATCCGTATCGTCCAGATCCAGGTTGAGCGATTGCACAGACTCGTCTTCCATGCCGAAAGCCTCTTCTAGCCAGTTTCCATCCGCAGAGATATCTAAATCAGAATTTGATGTCATGTTAAGAACGTTGCCCATTTCCTCATTTTGTGGGATGCCTGCAGCTCGATCTCGATCGCCCCCGTTCTCCCCAGCTTCGTCTTCTGAAGAAAGGAAATTAGAAGTAATCCCCAACAGCTCGCTCAAATCCGAATCCTCGCCAAGCTCAGAGAGCAACTCGAAATCATCCATTGCAGGCAGAGCAAGGGCTTCGGCATCCCCTAAATCCTTGCCCCCCCCTGCAGGCTTCTTCGATTGTCCGTCTAAAGCCTCAGACTTCAGGGAATACTCCGAAGAGACTGCCGGCCCACCTGTTGTCTCAGATAAGCCTAAATCGCCGAACAAGTTCTCGAAATCAGCATTGTCCTCCGTACCACCAGCAGAAGTTTGGGCAGCCACTTCGTCCAAAAGCGTACCGAGAGCATCTTCGTCAGCTTGTCCCCTGGCTGGGGCCACCGTGTCGTCTCGCCGCTCCAAACGGCCCTTACCGTTACCCGTGTTAAGGTGTTTGCTAGTTAACCGCTGGCTCGAACCCGCATTTTTCTGACCGGGAGCTACTGCCGAGCCCTCTGCCTCGTCTCCAAACAGCAAATCCTCCCCAAACAAACTCGTCAAATCGTCAATCGGAGGCTTCGTGTTCGTTTCGGAACTTGCCGCATCGTATTCGTCAAACAACAAATCAGTAAAATCGCCGGAATTGTCCTCGTCTAACCCCAGCATTCGGGCCGCCGATATCCCAGAAGACTGTGCATAGTCGAGGTCTTCTTCTTCTTCCCAAGCGCCGTCGAGATCCGGGGACTCGCCGTCAAACAAGTCAGCTAAAGTGTTGAGTTCTGCAGCGCCCACTTCCGGGCCGGTGCGGGTCGAGCCTCTAAAAGTACCCGTCTCTATATCCGATTCTGCGAAGGCGGAATCTTCGTCGAAATGGGACGATCGAATGCCATTGTCATCGTTGCTGTCGCCGCTGTCGAGTTGGTCGAACAGCTCGTCTATACTCAGCCCCGAAATAGTCGGCAGCAACTTGTTCAATCCATCCTGGGAATCGCCCGATCCCACCAGATCCCAGGCCTCATCCTCAACAGAAACCACATTTTTCCCGGATTTACTCGGTTGAGCAAAGGCCAGCAAATCTTCAAAATCCGTTTCTGGAACCAGAACAGCCGGCTGCAGCGACAGAAGTTTTTCGCTTGGTGCGATCGACGATTCTAGACCAGAAATTACCAGTTCTTGCGCTTGTTTGATGTCTTTGATCACCGTTGGCGCTAAGGTGCGGTAGGTATTTTCTGGGTTGGCGATCGCCTTGGATACAGCTTGGATCAATGCTATCCAGTAGGGCAGTTCAAATTCTTCCCCTGCCCTGAGCAAGTTCCGACAAATGTTCTTGAGTTGCCGCCTGCTTTCTGGCCCTTCGGGCTGTTTGAACTCTTGCAGGAGTTCCCGCATCCTCGCCGGCACGTCCGACTCAAATACTAGCTGCAGGGCGCTGTCTTCTGTTGCTCTGGCATCAGGTGCGTAAACTGACCGCGAATCTGGAAAACTTCTTGATGAGGCAAACGCCCCGACTCCCACCCCCGCCATAACTGGTTCGGGTACGGCCAGAACGCTGCTCTCGTCTGCATGGTATTCTCCGTGTCCAACGAGTCCCCCCAAGTGCCCGTTGAGTTCTTCAAATACTGGTTCTAATTCTCGAACCATCTGTTCTCCCAATTCTTCTGTCAGTCCAAAAGGCCCCGACAGTTGCTCTAACAGCCCTTGCAATGTGTCAAAAATTCGCAGAAAAAGGGACTCTAGCTGTTGGTCTACTTTAACGCTGCACTCTTTTAAAACTTTAAAACTATCTTCTAGTCTGTGAGCTGTTTGCTGAATGCTGGTCAGCCCCAGCATTGCTGCTCCTCCTTTGACAGAGTGAGCGGCCCTAAATACTTCGTTGACCAGTTCTGGGTCTTCGATCGTGGTTTGCAGATTCAGCAAGCCTTGTTCGATCGTATTGAGGTGGTCTTTTGCCTCCTCAATAAAGTAGCCCATGATCCTCTGTTGTTGCTCCGGTAGCATAGTTTTATTCCTGATTTTAATCGTTATTGTATTGGGTCTATGTTAGTAGTTCTAGAGAAGCTCTTTGTAGATCTCGCCCCTTGCCAAGAGAATAATCTGACTGCGAGATATGGCAAATGTCCTGGCTATTTTTCTTTTGGATATGCCCTCACTTAAAAGATAGCGAATCTCGCGCACCTGTTCGGGTTTGAGTTTGCGGTTAGGACATATCTTGCCGGGAACGAAAGGAAAGCGGTTTTTCTCTATGGCATCGCGGGAGTTATCGGCGGGGGTTCCTTCCCACAAATGGTCAGGATTGACACAACCGCGATCGTCGCAACTGTGACACGCAAAATAACCGGGTTTTACAGGTCTTCCCAGTTTGTGTTCCAGTACAAGTCTGTGGGGATAGAAACTTTGATTTTTCCCGTTAATCTTGATAGTTTTCACCGAGTAACCATCACTTCTTTTAGCCAAGGTACAAATCATGCAGCCGTTCGGCTGTATTTGGACCCGAATGCCTGGAATTACTTCTATGCCTCGCACTTGTTTTTGAGGTTTCGGCGCCGATGTACTTCCGACATCTTTAATACGTCCTTTTTTAAACCTATCTTGAGAATTTTCAAGTCTAGAGCCTTCCCACAAATGGTTAGGATTAATGCAGTTGCGGACATCGCAAGTGTGGCAAGCAAAGTATTCCGGTCTAATCGGACGACCTAAAACATTTTCTAATACTAAACGGTGGACGGTCAGCGTTTTCCATTCACCGTTAATCCGAAGTCTTTTGGTGGCATAGCCCCTGCTGTTTTTTGAGAGGGTACAGATAATACAGCCCGTCGGCTGAATCTCACCAAATATGCCAGTAATTACTTCTACTATGTTGTCGTCCATCGTGCAACTCCTACTTCCTTTAGGTGTTGAAGTGGCAGCCCCGCAGCGGTTTCACGACTGCGAGGTTGCTTTTTGTAGGCCATTATTGCCACACAAAGCTGATTGTAAATCATGCCGCAAAACAAGCATTAGACAATTGATTATTGTCTTTCTGCTGTTTCTACTCGGAATCTTTCCACCGATGTCAAAAGGTCGCGAGCAACGCCCACCAAATTTTGCAAAGCACCCGAAACTCGCTGCGCTTCTTGGGAGGTTTCCTGAGCAGTTAATTCCACTGCTTGCATCACCGAGGCCACGGCGCGAGCTGTTTCGTTTTGCTCTACAGTGTCGGCAGTAATCGATCGCACTAACACGTCAATTCGGTTAGTTACTTGAATGATATCTTCAAGCGATCGCTTCGCCTGTTCTGCCAATTTTGTCCCCTCAATAACCTGCTGCGTCCCTTCTTCCATCGCCGTCATTACCGCGCCGGTTTCGCTTTGAATTTGCATCACGATCTGTTCGATTTCTTTCAAAGACTTAGCCGATCGGTCTGCCAATTGTCGCACCTCGTCTGCCACGATCGCAAAACCCCTGCCCGCTTCCCCAGCTCTCGCCGCCTCAATACTGGCGTTGAGTGCCAACAAATTCGTCCGGGAGGCGATCGTCGCAATTAAAGCCACAATCTTAGAAATTTCTTGAGAAGCTTCCGCCAACCTCTTGACTTTTCGCGTGGTTTCTGCTACCGTTTCTCGAATTTCCAAAATCCCGGCCACCGTCCGCTCCACAGCCTCGCCTCCTTTCAGAGCCGTTGCCGCCGCGCCCCGGGCCACTTCTTCCGCCTCTCTAGCGCTCTCTGCGACCCGCTGAATCGCGTCGGTGAGGACTTGCACGGAATTCAGCGTTGCCGCCAGTTCCTCAGCTTGTCGCAGCGCGTCGGAAGACAAATCGCCCGCAAACTTAGCACTATCCGTAGCGCCTTTGCTGACCTCCCGAGCCGCCTGCTTCACCTGATGGACAATTTCGCGCAGATTTTGAATTGTCAAGTTAAACGAGTCAGCAACAGCACCCAAAACGTCTGCCGTCACTTCCGCAGTCACCGTCAAGTCACCCCGGGCCGCTCCTTCCACGTCGTCTAGCAAGCGAATCACTTGGCGCTGCAAGTCTTCTTTTGCCTGTTCCTGCTCGTCAGACTTGCGCCTGGTATCGCTAATCGTGGTTTGGATGACCTTCGCCATGTGGTTGAATTTAGCAGCCATTTTACCAAATTCATCTTCCGAGTAAACCGTAGCTCGAGCATCCAAAGTCCCTTGAGATACGGCATCGAACTGAGCTTGCAAATTATCCGACGACTTGCGTACCTGCTTGGCGATCAACTGACCGATGCCCCAAGAAGTTAAAAAGCTCGTAAAGCCTGCTGCTGCGGTCATTACCCAGCCTGTTTGGCGCAGGTAAACGATCGCCTCCGGTTTGTCTTGCCGCAGAGCTTGATAGGAGGCAATGTTGGTGACGAAAGCCACAGCTACCAGAGAAACCAGTCCCGCCCCGATTGCCGTGTACAACTGTTTTGTATACAAAGGGGCATTTTCCAAGAAAGCCAGTCCCCCCTGTTCTACTGTTACCGAAGTATCGACCGCTTCTGTTTCGGTGGGAGAAAAACTCGACACAGACGCATCAGCCGGGCCGCTTATGCTAAATATTTCGTCATCCCGAATTGCTGAGCCATCGCTGTTGTCAAAGTCCAGGCTGCTCCCGGTCGTTCCCATCATGCCGCTGGTCGAGTTGCCGAAATTGGTGTTACCTCTAGTCAATATCGAACTGCTGGCATCTTCTGAGATATCAAAGTCCGGCAAATTGCCTAAATCGTCAAACTCGTCAAATTCGTCTAAAAAGTCGCTGTGTTCTTGAGCGTTCCCAGCTTTTGACGACCAGGCGCTGTGGTTCTTGTCGGACGCCCCGAAAGCTGTCGCTTGTTCGTTTTCGTCGAAAGAGAAAGAATCGCTAAAAGCGTCGTCTTCAAAAGCATCTAACTCGAAGTTGTCTCTAGAGCCAAACGCCGGGGGTTCCGAGTCCCTGTAACCGTTGCTGTTGGCGGAGGCGGGATCGACTGAATTAAATTGTCCCCGGCTCGACCTTTGACTTTGAGAGTTGGGGACAGCACCTCCCATCAACAGCGTTTCGTCTTCCGCCAGCGAATAGTTTGACGAGTAGTCCGACCCGTTATTCGGCTGTTTGTTTTGAGGTCGAGAAGACCCGAAACCCGACGAGGGCATCGCCTCGGCAAAGGGGTCTTCCTCTTCGGCATAGGGTGCGTTATGACCGTAATTTTGGCCACTCTGGGGCGGGGATTGGTAGTCGTAGTCCGAGTTATCGTCGAATTCGTCTGGCAAATCGAGCGCAGCAAAAGGTTCGCCAAAATTGTCCGAGGGCCCGATGGGGGAGTCTAGTGGGTTCGAGTCGAAGGAATTCCCGACTTCTGAAGAGGCAAAACTTTGACCGTTGAGCATCTGAGTCGGAGCTTCTGAAAACGAATCTCCTGAGTAAGGTGCGCTTGAACCAGACTGTTTACTGCTAGACAAGTCAGCAGCATCAAACCCTCCATCATCTAAGGCAAAGGGGTCTCCAAAGTCCGAGTCGGCAAACTCGTCTATGTCTAGCGAGTCGGAGTTCTCAGCATAAGCTGCCATTCCGCCGCTGTCGCCACCAAACGGGTTAGAATGTGAAGCTAAATCTGGGACTGAGCCTGCGCCATCGTCGTCTTCTGGTTCCCACCCCAAGCCACTCATGCCCAAGTCGGCCAAGTCCTCGTTTTCCATGTCGTCTGGGGATTGACTTCTATAGGAAAGGGATGGGGAATTTCCTTGGAAAAGTCCCAAATCCGGGTCTTCTAACCCTTCATCGAGTGATAAGTCTGGGTAGAATTCTAATTCCGTTTCAGCAGACAAAGCCTCGAAATTTTCCGTTTGCAGCTCTCCAGATAAAAATTGGTCTGTGTAGGTAATTCCGTTGTGAGCGTGTTCCACCAAACTCGGGTCGTCACTCAGGCCTAGCACAACCGTGTACTGTTCCCGCGCCACCTCATACTGTTGCAGTCCGTAGCAGTAAATGTGTCCGCACAGCAGGCGAGCGCTGGGGTCTTCGGGAAAATCTTCTACTAATTGATAAACTAGGGCTGCGGCTTCTGAATAATTGCCCTCCATGTAGGCCGCTTCTGCCCGTTGGTAGTCCTGCTGAAAGTTGGTACTTGTTGCCATTTGCCGCCCTCTTTGGATTTTAGATTTTAGATTTGAGATTTTTGATTTTTATGTTGAATTGAATGTTTAGATGCGCGCCTCAAGTCGTGTGACTGTTGATGGTTAGACCTCAATCGAAAATCGCAAATCGCAAATCTAAAATCGATTTCACGCTGCCCACCGCGCCGAGCGCAGAATTTTCACTTGATCTAGCAGTCGGAGCACTTTCTGAGCTGGTGCACCTAACATCCATTCTCCCCTCAGAAATGGAATCATGCCGTCTGGTGCATTGTTCTGAGAGTGCAGTTGCTCTACGTCGAGCCAGTCCATCCCCACAATTCGATCGACTGCCAACCCCAAAATCGTGTCTTGGTCTTCCACAGCCACGATCGGGATTTCGGGTCTATCTGTGTTCAGAGGTGTTTGGTCTCCCAGAAATTGGCCGAGGTCTGCCACCCAAATCACTCGTCCTCTCATATTTAGCGTACCTAAAAGCAAAGAGGAAACGTTGGGGATCGGTGTCATGCGGTCTGGGGACGGGGATAGGACCTCTCTAATCCCTGTCGCCGGCAGTGCGAACTCGTTCCCCGAAGGAACGTAGAACCGCAGGTGCAGCTCGCCTTCGGGAGTTTCTAGTTCTTGGAATTCCGGAGCCGGATCTACGCCTAGTCCTGGTAATATAAAGTCTGGGCTACCGCTAATCATAATTCTGACACCTGCATTTCTAGCAAAAATTGTTGAGGTTTCCCGCCAAGAATAACCCGATCGAAACTTCGATGGTCGAAACTTGACACAGCCAAGCTTGACACAGCCAAGGGGTGAATGGCGCGACTGCCGGAGGCCCTTGGCAATAAATTTTCTCCGTCAATAATTGACTGCCATCAATAAATTCGCGCGACCAAGGCTTACAAGTTAGCTCAAATCGACTACGAACAATTAATTTGAAACCCCTAAAGCTTCACTTTGTATTCCCACCGCCGTCTCAATTGGTAAAACTCTGGGTAATTTCTGCGATGAATGCTAAACCGATACGGGCATTAGCGAGGAGTTGTTGACATGGCTGGTGTCGCGACAATCATGAACGGAGCCACTTAAGACTGAGAATTGGACTCTCTGACTTTGTACAGAAATACCTAGCCATAAGTAGCTCTGTACATCAGTTTTTCGGAGCGGCTGCAAGTGGATAACAAGTATATTATATTTGCACTTTGAGCGTGTTAGACCCAGTTGGGTCTAGAAATTGAACAGAGTTTTACCGACGCCCTTATGCCAGCGCGCGGATTTATACATTCTAGTTTATGGTGCGATCGCCAATAGTACCCCCAGCTTTCTGTTTGGGGCGGCGGAGACTCGATTTAACCGCAGGTACAAAAAAGCTCCCATCATGGCATCGGTGCGAAAGTTATTTTTCTTCTAATTGGTCTTCTAGCGAGCGCTCTAATAATCTTTCCGAGAGATTGACCCGAGGGTAGCCCGGGCCCACATATTTTTCTACCAGCATCAATAACTCGCTTTCACCAAAAGGTTTCGTGTAAAAGTCTGTAGCTCCGGCCATGCGGGCTTTAACGCGATCGATAAATCCGTCGATGCCCGTCAGCATAACGATCGGCGTCTGCCGGAAAGCGCTCGAACTACGCAGCATAGCGCAAATTTCGTAGCCGTCGAGTTCCGGCATGGCGATATCACACAGAATTAAATCGGGTTTGAGTGGAAACACCAAACTCAGCGCTTGGAGGGGATTGCCGATCGTAGTAGCTTCGTAACCGTGTTCATTTAAAATTGACTCGACTGTTTTGCGAATAGTATTGTCGTCGTCAATACAGACAACTCTGGGAACCTTGGTTTCTGGGGACGACCATTCTTTTTTGTTGTTGGTGGGGGCAACAGAAGGTTCGTAAAATACTTGCACCAATCCCTGCTGCACAAATGGGTAAATCGCCTTAGCGACAGTCAGCACGTCTCGGTTGAGGTAGCGCGCCATTTGGCGGATCGAAGTGTGCCCGTCGGCCCAGCGTCTGAGAGTATTAAAGGTATTGACAGGCAGCGCGACTCGCAGTTCGGAGGGGTCTGAAATCACCGGGCATTGGTTGGGCGACTGAATGTGAGGGTGAAACTGCTTCCACTGCTGCACCTGTTTGACAATCTTGGCCAGCAGCGAGCTAATTTCTAAGCTGGTCAGTTGAGGAGCCAAAGCTGGGCCCATTTCAAAAGTGAAGGAACCCTGGTGGAGACTGAGCAAGTCAAATAGGGTTTCGTGGATCATGCTCTGGATGATGTTGCGCCCTTGAGCTGGGGTGAGGATGTGGTTTTCTAGCAGGGCCCATAGATAGCCGTATTCTGGGGCATTGGTAGATGCCATATAGGGAACTTGGATTTTGTCGAGGGCGGTATCTGCTTTGTAGCGGCGCAGGTAGTCGCGCAACCGAAACAAACTGCCCGCACTCTGGGTAGCGTAAATAATCTGACCGTTGAAGCAGAAGACATACCAGGATTGTCCTGCAAGGGAGCGCGGCGTAGGTTGAGTACCCGTGCTGCTGCCGGTGGAGGTGTAGGCCTCTACGAACAGTTCTCCGGTTCGCTGACCTAACTCAATCAATTGCAGGATGCTGCGGATGTCTATTTCACTCAAATTTCCCTGCATGCAGCTAAAGTATCCTCCTTAAAACCGTTGGCGTCTGAGCTCGGAAAGACTGTGTGCGGGCGAAAAGATTGACTTTAGTTTCCGTCAATAATTTACGCGCTGATGCTGATCTCACAATTGGGAATTGACGAAAGGGCGATACTTGCTGCCGATCCTCGGCCGCGCTACCAGTCCACAAGCTGAAACCGCGAAACTCGCGGCATTCTCTAAGTGTAGAGTTTCACCTTCTATTCCCACTGTTGCCTATTGCCTAAACTCGTAGAATCCACATCGCACGCTGGCACGGGTTCTTCGAGTGTGCAACGCTGGCATTCCCGACGGATTCAAGCCTTCGATGCCAAAGTTTTGAAGTTTTTGGCTGAGTATGCCGTCAGTTTCTCCAGCACATCTTGGCGTAGGTCAACTTCAAAATACCAAGGATTCTCTGGTTTTACCGCTGCTACCAGCAGCAAGTGCCGATCGATCCCCTATGGGAACTTGAGGCTAGTCTGTTGGGTTGGATGAGTTGCGATCGAGGTTTTTTTGGGTTTGCCACAGCCCTAAAATCAGGTGCAGTCAAAATGAACCTTGGTTGGCAGTTGTCAGGAAAACCCTCAGTGCCGATCGACCTTTTTGCTCGCCCGCGGCTCCGTCATAGGCTCGCGTCATTACCCTATTCTAAGGCAGCGCGGTTCAAATCCCTAGTCCGCCGGAGGATGGCGTCCGCTTGGGGGCAGCGATGGCTTTTCTGACGATCGACCCATAACTAAAGCGTTGTAAAATCTATAGAAACTTTTGGATCGAAACGCCAGAGGCAAGCCCTGGGCTAACGACATGGGGATTTAGATTTGGGGATCAGTCGGTAGGGACTTTTAAGTCTCGTGAAACGATGGTGTTGCTAAAACCAGGGTGGTATAATTGGCAAAGAGCAATTCGCCAGAGTAAGAATAACTTTCAACCCATTGAAATATCCTAGAGGGCGAGCAGCCCCGGCAACGCACTAATCCGATTAATTCGGAATAGTTAAAGGGCAAATAATTGCAGCATAGGTCACGTTCAACCTTAAAAATAGGAAGAACTCAGCAAGTATGCGCTCCAGGAGAAGTAAAGTTCTTTGAGTGAGTAGAGGGATATTTTAATGTCCCGTTGTCGCCTTGAATGTGGGCAAGAATCCCCCGGCTTTAGAGGTGGGGAGGTTCAAGGACTGACCTTTTTCAGGTTTGGCCTATGGCAGTCCCCGCAGTGAGAGCTAGTCTGGAATCAAGCGGCATTGATACTGCTGTCTCATTCCTCCAGACAAGTGCCGGCGGCCGTACTTTCTGGAAGTTCTCCCGTGAGGACGTGCTATGGGTGAGTGCTGCTATAGTTAGGAAAAAATGCTATCCCCCGATTGGGCAAACGATACCAAAAAGTAAGACTTAAGTGGCAAAAAGTTATCCTTACTTGCCTATACTTTTTTACTTTAGGGAAGTTGACTAAAGATCGCACACAATGTTATCTTTAGTCAAGAACCTGGGGCTTAAGGGGGATAGCCTACTTATGTTGGGATTAGCCGTCTACCCAACAGCGTAGGAAGTAAACACCACTTATTTTTTAGGCCTTTAAGTAACTTAAAGTAAGTTGGGATAGGTTTTACGAAGCAGAGGACTATTAGTGTGCTGTATCTAGCGGAAGTACAAAAACAGAAAAGCGGCTTTGGTCTCGGTGGCGGTAAGGCTGAACTGAAACTGCTAGCTTGTCAGCGGGGCGAACATAACTGGAGCGCCGTACCAGGCGATGACGGGATCCCAGTTGAGGAAGCTAATAAGTTTAACGACGGCACGCTGGTGCTGGTTGAGTTGAGCGCTAGCAAGCAAGTGCAGCGGATTCAGGAGGCGGCCCGCCAGTTGGTGAGCATTCTGCAAAATTTCTCGCGATTGCAGGACAAGTTTAAGGATAAGGAAGAGGAAATTGAACAGTGGAAGGCTTCTCTGACGTTTTCGAGTCAGGAACTCAATCGCCGGGAAATGGAAATGCAAGCCCGCGAAGAGCAGTTGGCTCAAATGGAAGAGGAGTTGGAGCGGCTGGAGGCTCAGCGCTCGGAAATAGAAAATACTAGAGATGAAGCTAACCGACTGCGAGAAGAAGTCGATCGCAGTCGCGTGGAAATAGAGACGGCTTGGGAACAGTTGCGGGGCGAGCAGCAACGGGTGGCCCAACAGCAGTCTGAGGTTCCCCAGGGGGCAGTAATTGATGAGCAGCAGACTCAGAGGATTCAGGAGTTGATGCAGAAGTTGGGAGGGGCAATTGCTTCGGCTCAAGGGGTGCGGGAACAACTGAATCAGTCTTTTGGTGCGGTGGGCGCTCAGCAGGCAATTCTGGATCAGCACTGGCAGCAGTTGGAGCAAAAACAGAGCATAGCTCAACAGCAACAAGAAGAAGTCGATCGACAAAATCAGAGCCTCCAAAACCGCTGGCAAGAGTGGTACCAATCTCAAGATGCTTTGGCCGGGGCTCGGGCGGAGCTTAAAGGGCAGCAAAGTACCCTCAGCGCTAAGCAGGATCAGGCTCAGTCCGTGTCTTTGCAGGTGCGGGCTGTTGAGGATCTTTACCAGCAAGTTTCCAGGCTGGCATCTGCTTCGGGTACTGCGGGTACGGAGCAGAAAGTAGATGTGTCAGCTTTGGAGAAGATGCCTGTTGATGAGTTACAGGGGCTGGTGCAACACCTGCAACAGGATTTGGAAAAGGTGTTCCGGTTTGTTAACGATCAAGAGGAAGAGTTGACTCTGCAGCGGGAGACAATCGAGGAGCTCCAAGGGAAAATTCAAGCTGCTAGCGAGTACGATCGCATGGCTTTGGAAAATGAAATGGCAGATGAACTCGAAAGTTATCAGATGTTAAACGAAACTCTGGTGGGACAGCGCCTCCGGTTGCAGGAACGGGAAGATGTTTTAAAGCAGCATCAGGCGGTGCTGTGGCGGCGGCTGGGTACTGCTAATGCTCCAAAACAAGAGCGAGGAAATATTGATTTGGGGCCGATTGTGGCACAGCTCAATACTCAGCGGCAGCAGCAAAGCCAAGAATTGCAAAGACTGGAAAACGAAATTCAGCAGGTGCGGGAAGCAATATCCCAAATTGAGGCAAATGTCAACCGCCAAAATGGGGAAAGTGAGGCGAAACGCTACGAACTCAAGCAGTTAGAGCAGAATTTGTTCAACCAGAAAGGTGCAGTGGCGCAACTCTGGGGCAGGGTGAATGTTTATCAAGAAATGTTGCAGCCGGTGCAGGACAATTTGACTGCGCTACGCCAAAAGCTCGAAGCGGCGGCGGGGGAACTCGATCGGGTGCAGCAGACTGGAGAGGAGCAAGATCGGGTAGTTTCCGATTTGCGGCAAGTCCTTTCGGGTTTGATCACAGGTTAAAATTTAATATGTAAAATTATCGAAGGGTGTTCGACTCGACCGATCGCTCCTCCAGGAAATGGATCGGTTTGCGATCGGTTGGGCGCTACGATTAAGCTGGTTAGTTTTTCTACGCTTTCAAAACTGGGCGCCGAGGGCAATATTTGTTGCAGTAGTTGCCGCATTGCCCGTCGCTGCAAGGCCAGGGGTGCTTCCCGCAAAATCGGGCGATTTAACTTGACGGGAAGTTGAAAATTCACCTGGGGGCTGTCTGCAATTGGAGACATTGCTCGCTGTAGCAAGTCGCTGGCTGCAAGTTCCAGATATTCTACGTCGGCGCGGAGGAGTTCGGCTGTTTGAGCTAGGGCTTGTTGGGCTTTTGGGTTGAAATGAGTTTCCAAATAAGGCAATAATTCCGATCGAATCCGGTTGCGACTATATTGCAAGTCTTGATTTGTGGAATCTTCCCAAATGGGTAGTTTTTGCTCTTGACAAAATTGACCTGTTTGCGATCGAGTTATTTCGAGCAAGGGACGAACTAAATAGATTTTAGATTTTAGATTTTGGATTTTCGATTGGGAATTTTCATCCTGATTTTCCAATCTAAAATCGGCCGATATTTGGGAGTTGGAATTTTCGCCGGAATTCCCCACTCGAAAATCGAAAATCGGCAATCGAAAATCGAGCAGGGGCCGTGTCCAGGTGAGGGCAGAAAGTCCATCGGCGCCACTGCCGCGAATCAGGTTGTAGAGGAGTGTTTCGGCGCGATCGCTGGCTGTGTGGCCTGTAACAATGTAGGGGTAGTTGTGGGCGATCGCAATTTCGGTTAAAGCTTGATATCGCCACTGTCTGGCCGCTGCTTCAGTTTTGGGGATGTCCGAGGCTGTTTCCAAATAGTAGGATATTCCCCAGTTTTTAGCTAATTGTTCTACATGATTGGCCGAGGCTTCCGAGTCAGAACGCCAACGATGATCGCAGTGAACAATCGCTAGGTTCCACCCCCATTTGGGCTGCAAATCTAGCAGTAATTTAATTAAACACAGAGAATCTTGCCCGCCGGATACTGCTACTAGCAATCGCTGATTTGATGGCAATATTTGTCGGTACAGCAGCGTCCTGTGCACTTGAGCGTGGAGGTGCGTCCAATTGGAAGATTCAGCCATGAGAGCAGTTTTTTATTAAGCAAAAATCAGGAAGTTAAGATCGCGAATTAAATAACTTACAATTTTAATTGTTATTGTGGGATGGGCGTCCCGCCCGTCCTTTTT
>NZ_JAUBUJ010000126.1:14852-22120 GCF_036705405.1 Microcoleus sp. B13-B6 | reverse complement strand
ATATCACAATCCTGTAGGGGCGGGTTCACCGAAATATATGACACCCAACGACGAATCGTAAAAACCCGCCCCCACCCACCCAAATATTAATAATTCATTGAATTTAACCCGGTGGCGGGGATGTTGTTTGGGGTTATTTGTTGGGTGGGGGCGGGTTTATTAAAATTGTTTGTGGGTGACAAAATTAGTCGCGAACCCGCCCCTACGAATTTTGGTTATTGCGAGCGTAGATTCATCAACCATAGATTATAATATCACAATCCTGTAGGGGCGGGTTCACCGAAATATATGACACCCAACGACGAATCGTAAAAACCCGCCCCCACCCCACCCAAATATTAATAATTAATTTAATTAAACCAGAAATTGATGTGATTTGGGCTTGTTGGTTGGGTGGGGGCGGGTTTATTAAAATTGTTTGTGGGTGACAAAATTAGTCGCGAACCCGCCCCTACGAATTTTGGTTATTTGGGGTTATTGGTTGGTTTGGGGCGGGTTTATAAAGATTGTTTTTGGGTGACAAAATTAGTCGCGAACCCGCCCCTACGAATTTTGGTTATTGCGATCGGAGATTCATCAACAATACATTTTTGTTATCTAATTTTATATGGATTTTATTGGAATTGTAAAATTTTTTAGATGGGTGCATTTCATCGGTTTCCCATTTATACGGATTGTTGATAATATATTCCTGAATTTTTGCAAACGTTGTCTCATCGCGAATAATATGTTCGTAATAACCCCTTTGCCATACAGGGATTCCTGAAACACGACGCAGTTGATTGATCCGACGGGAAGAAAATGTTTTAAAGCCTCTCACAATTTCCGATAAGCCGTGACGTTTATCCCGATTTTTTATGAGGATAATTCCATGAATATGATTCGGCATAATCACAAAAGAATCTAATTCAATATGAGGATATACTGTCTTGAGATTAAACCAATTAAAGTTAACCACTTGACCGTAACAGCTTAATAGCATCTTTCTTTCTTCAATGTCACCTAATAAACACTGACGTTGCCAGATACAAATTGTCACAAAATATGCACCTGGTTGCCTATAATCATATCCTGGTAGACGAATAGAACGGCGATGATGGATATCGGGATTGTATTTCATATTTTTTTTGTAATCAATACAATATCGAATATTATATCACAATCCTGTAGGGGCGGGTTCACCGAAATATATGACACCCAACGACGGATCGTAAAAACCCGCCCCCACCCCACCCAAATATTAATAATTAATTGAATTTAACCATATAAATTGATGTTATTTGGGGTTGTTGGTTGGGTGGGGGCGGGTTTATTAAAATTGTTTTTGGGTGACAAAATTAGTCGCGAACCCGCCCCTACGAATTTTGGTTATTGCCAGCGTAGATTCATCTACCAATAGATTATAATATCACAATCCTGTAGGGGCGGGTTCACCGAAATATATGACACCCAACGACGGATCGTAAAAACCCGCCCCCACCCCACCCAAATATTAATAATTAATTGAATTTAACCATATAAATTGATGTTATTTGGGGTTGTTGGTTGGGTGGGGGCGGGTTTATTAAAATTGTTTTTGGGTGACAAAATTAGTCGCGAACCCGCCCCTACGAATTTTGGTTATTGCCAGCGTAGATTCATCTACCAATAGATTATAATATCACAATCCTGTAGGGGCGGGTTCACCGAAATATATGACACCCAACGACGGATCGTAAAAACCCGCCCCCACCCCACCCAAATATTAATAATTAATTGAATTTAACCATATAAATTGATGTTGTTTGGGGTTAGTAGTTGGGTGGGGCGGGTTTATAAAGATTATTTCTGGGTGACAAAATCCCTCGCGAACCCGCCCCTACGAATTGATGTTGTTTGGGGTTATTAGTTGGGTGGGGCGGGTTTATAAACATTATTTTTGGGTGACAAAATTAGTCGCGAACCCGCCCCTACGAATTTTGGTTATTGCGAGCGTAGATTCATCAGCAATTTACTATTTCCTCTGTTCCCTCCTTTGCAAATCTCGCAATTGCTTCTCTACCTTTTCCGCCATTGGCAAATCTCCCAAAGTTGTATATCCATCTTTTGCCATTCGCAAATATTTCATAGCTTCCAGATTATTTCTCATCGCTGAATGAACTTGCCCCAATCCGTATCGAGCCGCTGTCAACTCCTCAATATCGTCAGGTTTCGCCGTATTAATCACCTTGGAATAGTAGACTTCAGCCTGGGGAACCAGTTGTAGCTTTTCCAGATACATATCGCCCAAGGCTCGATTAATTGGCGGTGTTTCCACTCCTGCTTTTTGTATATTTTCTAAAATTTCTATTGCTTCGGCTATCAAGTTTGTGTTAAGATAAACGCTAGAAATTGCTAATTTTTTGGCGTTTTCGTTAGGTACTTGTTTGTCGATCGCCCCAACCGCATCTTTAACAGCCTCAACTTGCTTCTCATCCAGCAAGCTAAACTCTGTATCTCCTTGTCCCACAGCACTTTCAGAAGAAGCGCCCGTATTCGCCTCGACAATCAATCGGTACCTAACACCCGGTTTCAGCGCTGGTTCCCCCGGATACACAGCCTCAGTACCGCTAACAGTCATTTCCCAGTTTAATTTCGCTCCATTTTCGCGGAGGCTCAACTTATAGCTAGTCGCACCAGCAACCGGATTCCACCGCAAAATTGGCTTGCTGTCGAGCAATTTCGTCCGCCGCGGACTGATTATATAAGGAATTGGCGCGCTATTCCAAGCAATTTTATCGTCGCCGCGATCGGGACATTTAATCAAGTCGGTGCTGCAATCAGATTTCGACTCTTCTTTGGCTAACAAACAGCTATTCAATTGATTTTCACCCGGTGCGATCGACTTAATTCCCAAATCTGCACACTGGATCGTCAGTTGTGCGTTTTGTGCTGTTCGCAGTGTGTCTCCCGGATAAAGCGGCGTACCGCTGGTAGGGCGGACAATTCGGCCGTTTTGGCGATCGATCGCAACTTCCCCGCTACTATGGATAATCAGTCCGTTGGATATTCTGTTACTGGCTGCTAGCGCGGTAGTTGCGATCGAGCTTAAAGCTATAAAAACTGCAATCCTGATTTTCACTTTATATTTCCTTTTGCTTGTAAACGTTGCTGGGCAATTCGCATACATTCATCTTGTTTCGGCACGCGGTAATCAGAATATTTAAGCGCCTGATTCCAGGCTTCTAAGGCTGCTTGCGGCTTACCTTTGATTTCGAGAACCTGTGCTAAAAGGCATTGAGCTTCAGGGCTATCGCCTCTGAATCCTATTGCTATTCTTAAATCTGCTTCAGCAGCGTCATATTGCTTTTGTTTAAACCGCGCCCAACCCCGATTTTTAAAACAAGCGGCTTTTACTCCGTCATATTCAGTGTGTTCTAAACAGCGAGCAATAAATTTTAAAGCTTCTTGAGGTTGATTGTTGAGAATCAGCGATCGAGATACTTGAGAATTCGCCTCAGCAGAACCCCGCCGCGCTGCATCCTTCATTAATTTTTGCGCGTGTTCTTTTTCATTCAAGTCCTCATACAACACAGCTAAGTTATAATGAGGTGTGGCATAATTTAAATTTAGTAAAGTTGCTAATTGGTAGCATTTTTCAGCGATCAATAGTTGACCCTGACGGTGGCTGGTTTTTCCTATTTCATTCACAACGCGGCCAAGTATCGGGCCCATTAACATATAACTGATAGCGGTAATGCCTAAACTTTTTGCCGCCCGCTGCATCCAATCAATTGGAAGAATTAATGATTGGTTATTGGGGCGATCGCCCGCCACATCATCTGCCGCTGAAATTAAAGATTTAGTTGCGCCACCTCCCGGTAACGTTAGTTCCTCAAAATTTGGATGCTGACATAGTACCGGAATCCCGCTAGCGCCCGGAAATCGAGATTCCCAGCGCAGCAAATCATCCTTAGCTTTTCGCACTGCCAAAAACAAAGGCTCTCCATCGGCTAAATATTTGAACAAAGACTTCACAAAATCGTGAGCAATTTGGTCGGGAATTGGTGCGCGCATCACAATTATCGACGGCAAAGGGTAGTTCTGGGCCACCAAGTCCGCCGCCAATCCCAAACTCGAACAGGAATTAAAGATTAGCAACTGCAAACCTTTGAAACTCGCTCGCTTTACACCTATTTTTAAATCCTCTACTTTGATAGTATTGTTGCCAGGATTTTGATTGATATGCAGCCGTCCGTTTGTAGCATTATCATCGCTATCGCTGTGTCCGGCAAAAAATAAAATTTGCCAGCCTTTTTCATCAAAAAGGCGATCGTTAAATTCTTCCGGTGTCGGGTTATCCAGCAATTCTAATTGACAGCGTTCGCCCAAACATTTTTCAATAATCCTTTTATCTTTTTTAACATCTATTCCCTTACTATTACCTAAAACACATAGAATTCTACCTCGCGAAGATAGATATGTTCCTCCTTTAGTTTCCTGTTGAGGAGGTATTGTATACTCTGACGGACTGCGGATGATTTCACTGTGGCGGTACTCTTCGCGAAAAATCCACGCATCCCAAGGCAACTCCGAAATCTGAGAATCATCGCACTCTAGAAATATTTGAACAACAGCTTCCGAGGGATTGCCGATTTGTGTCCTGAGATTTACCTCTATGTTGCTGTAAAAATGGTCAGTCTTCAGCCATGTTTGTATCTCTTTTTTTAAACCTTGATATATAGCATCAGGATTGCTTTCAGAAATGTGAGTTGTGCTTGCATAATTGACTTTAATTCGAGCAGCGCTTCTGCTAGATTGCAGTCCGGTACAAACAGCTTTCCATCTTCTGTGCAGCACCTCAACGTCTGGTGCTGGTGGCAAGCTTCCTTTGAATTGAATACTGATAGGTCTTGCTTGGTTTTTCAACTTCGCCGTGATGTGAGGAAATCCTTCTTGAAGATTTCCAGACCCTAAAGCCAATATGACAGTCCAGGTCATAACTTTGCTATGGTAACAGTAATCGCAAAATCATACCATAAAATTTTCTGTTATGCTCAAATCATCCAGCGCAAGTCGAATACTAAAACTTTCTTCGGGTTCCACGTAAAATTCCAGTGAAATACACTGATCTTGAACAGTCGATTCAACCTCATCTAAAACTTTTCCCGCATCGGATATTAACGACAGTTTAAGGTGACGAGGCAAATAACGATCGCCGATCGCCGGATGCAACTGGACGTGAACTCTGACAGTGCGATCGTCCTCTTCGGCAATAGCCACCAACAAAGCAACACTCGTCCTTCCCAAACGCATTCCCAAGTCAATCAACTTAGCCCGCGTCACATCAGCTTCGGGAAACCTGTTTATGCTGCTTTGACGCCTCTGCGAGGCAGATTCGACTCTCGAATTACCACCTCCTCGGAATACAAAACTTGGGTTATCGTCAGGAAAAATAAGGTGTTCTAAATTTTTTTTACCTTGCTCAATTTTCTGCCAACCTGTTTCTGCAACATTCTTAAACCAATGGCCTAAATTAGATTTAACCGGATTTTCTATTTTCACCGGGGAAGTATCCGGCTGTGGATCAAATATCGATTCAACCGACTCCCAATCGGATGTAAAAATATTCTCCAACCACTGACGCAGATTGACGTTAGATTCAGATAAATGTTCTAGAGATTCCGACAAATGTTCCAGGTGAATCAAGAAGTCATCCAGGGAATCTAAATCGCTCAATACTAATTCCCCCGTCTCAGCAGTCGGGGAAAATCCCAGCAATCTTGCTTCCTTTTCATCCCGATCAATTTCTACTACAATATAACCAATGCGTTCCTCCCTAGCTTCGATAGGAATATGGCACATTTCTGGGGAATTCACAGATGAATTTTTATTGCCATTTTCTCCCTTGTGGTCTGGGCTCCTAATTGGGCGACACTCAATTTTACCCAACCCTGTAATATACAAATCTGCCGTATCCTCAAACATCCTAATTACTGGATTCCAGCTATCGCATTGAGTCAAGTCAGTTTCAATATCCAAGATTGTTAAGTAATCCCGAACTGCGAGCAAAGCTAAAGTGTTGAGATAAATCTGTTCTACTCTTTGGGGGTGACGCTGTTCCGAAGCAAATTGCCATGCTAGACGAATTGCCTTTTGGGTAATTGGCATTGGGAATGATTGGTTTTCGATACTGTTATTGTTCATTTTTGTGTTACTCCTGGTAATATTAGTTGATATCCTTGGTCTTCGCAAAATTTTTGCAGCAGAGGGAGGCATTGAAGCTTGAGCAATTTATACAAAGTGCAAGGCGCACAGTTCAACTCTGCTGCTAGTTGTTCCATGCTTTGACCGGATGACCATTTACGCTGCAACAAAACTTGGCAAGTTATATCCGGTCTTCTGGGAAGGTGATTGCTTTTCAACACGCCAGTTGGATCGGTCTCAATCCATTCTAGAATCTCTTCCATATAGAAAGTTAGATCGGGAGTAGCAGGAATTTTTTCACTTGGCTTGAGACCGTCATCATCTTCATCATCTAAAGAAACCAGCCGTCGATCTGTTATATTTTGCTTTGCTTTCTGTTCGGCCAGACGACAATCTAACAGCCGCTTTTGGAGATAGGGATTTAACCAAGTCGTAATCAGGCTTTCTTCGGGATCGTAAGGTCGTTTTGCTGTGGTAGCTTCACATAAATTCCGAGACAGATAGATCCATGTCTTGTTAAGTGCCTCTTTGTAGTAAGGTGTGTGTTCTTTCCAGAGTTTGCCCGATTTGAGAATCTCTAGAATCAGTCGATGCAAGAAACGACCTCGCTGGGGACTGCCGGGGGGATGCTGGCAAGCTTTGGTGACGAGTTCGACGATTTGCTGGTGGGCGGGATCTCGATCGAACTTTTCCGATTTTACTGAGCACCCAACAGCATCGGATTCGTCAGATAAGTGGTCTTCCCCCTCGGAGGGGTTGGATTTATCAGTCATAGTTCAGTGCGGCCGCAACTTTGTTCCTACATTTACTTATCAGGGTAAGTTGGGGGAATTTATGCGAAATTCTGAAAGTTTTTTTGAGCAGATGGTTGAAAGTCGTGCTGTGCGGTGGATTGGGCCGTTGAATTAGATGTGAATTTTTGTTAACACGCATCAAAACCTGCATAAACCGGGTTTTTGCGATTTATGCAGGTTTGTAACGAAGTATTCTGCGAAAAACCCGGTTTCTGATCACCAGTGCGTAACATCGATCGCCCTTAAATCCGCAAAACAACCGTTGTTCCGTACTTTCACCCAGTGTTTACCAAACTCGACCAAAAAAAC
>NZ_JAUBUJ010000126.1:12512-14752 GCF_036705405.1 Microcoleus sp. B13-B6 | reverse complement strand
TTGAGAGTTTTGCATAAAACTACCGAGCTCACCCTGATAAGTAAATAGGAACAACAAAAAGGCTTTAGGGGCGATCGCCCTTAAATCCGCAAAACAACCGTTGTTCCGTACTTTCACCCAGTGTTTACCAAACTCGACAAAAAAAACTTGAGAGTTTTGCATAAAACTACCGAGCTCACCCTGATAAGTAAATAGGAACAACAAAAAGGCTTTAGGGGCGATCGATCTTTGGCGCTAACAACCAGATCGATCGCGCAATCCGGCTATCTCGCAATCCCGAACTCCGGCAGGGGTTTAAACCCCTGCCTCAAAGCGAAAGTCGTCTGAAGACGACTGAAGAATTTACCAGTCCTCTTTGAGAGGACTTTGGCTATGAGGCGGGGAATTCATTCCCTGCCGGATTGTGGGATTGCGCGTGATTCGATCGCCCTTAAATCCCGAAAACACCCGTTGTTCCGTACTTTCACCCAGTGTTTACCAAACTCGACAAAAAAAACTTGAGAGTTTTGCATAAAACTACTGAGTTCACCCTGATAAGTAAATAGGAACAACAAAAAGGCTTTAGGGGCGATCGATCTTTGGTGTTAACAACCAGATCGATCGCGCAATCCGGCTATCTCGCAATTCCGAACTCCGGCAGGGGTTGAAACCCCTGCCTCAAAGCGAAAGTCGTCTGAAGACGACTGAAGAATTTACCAGTCCTCTTTCAGAGGACTTTGGCTATGAGGCGGGGAATTCATTCCCCGCCGGATTGTGGGAAAGCGCGTGATTCGATCGCCCTGAAATCCCGAAAACACCCGTTGTTCCGTACTTTCACCAGTGTTTGCAAAACTTTATGAAAAAAAACTTGAGAGTTTTGCATAAAACTACTGAGCTCACCCTGATAGATATACAGAAGGGAAATTACGAAGTTCATCGCACTTGTTGAGAGTTATTCAAAAGTGCGATCGCGCGTAACTTCCCGATCGAAATCCGAACCAACATCCCAACGGATATTGGAAAGGGCTTCTTCCGATGTTGGTTTAATCTATTTCCACGGTTGCATTTATTGAGTTCATTTGAACGGGTAATTGCGACAAAAGAGTTGAAGTGCGATCGCACTTCGCGAGGCTTCAGTTTGGGTAAATGACGGATCTACGACAGCTAGAGAGTGCAGAAGTGCATAAGTGCGATCGGGCTTGTCGATAGAGTCGCTTTGTCAATTTTCAGAACAGATTGTATCTACAAAATCATTAGAGAATCAAACCATGTCAACTTATTCTTCTAGCAATCCTATTGATCCTACCGAACTCACAAAACTTCTTGTGTTCGGAACGAATAGTCCATCATCACCAGACTACAACTCACACATCAGACCCATTGGTTCCTCTACACCATCCATCACCTATAGCATGAGTGATTATATGACAACTGGCGGTGGGCGCTATGCTTATCCGTCATTGTTCTCTGCTGTAGAAAAATTCTTTAACTACGGTAACTTGATCGAACCTGGAACTTATGAATATACAACTACAGGTGGCACAATAACAGGTGGCAGTGGTCTGGGTTTCCTAGGCAATGATGATTTCACAGCTACAGTTTATCAGTATGTCAATGGCATCGGTAGTGACGATTATGCCGAGCGTTCTTACATTTTTGGTACTGGTGGATTTGCAATCAAGAATATACAATTTGATGTCTCTCAAATTGATGGTAAAAGAAGTATCATAACAATGGAAGTCAAGGCTTTGCGAGATAATTTTGACTTCAACTCAGGTAATGCAGCAGTTCAAACATTTAATAATACTTTTTCAAAGCCGATTTTAGATCCTTATGATCTGAGTTTGAATCGGGAACCTGTTTTTATTAATTTCGATACATCAGAAGGTAAAAATTATTATAATTACGACTTTGGAAGTTTTTTCAGCCATCAGCTAACTGAGATAATTGATTTTAATGGGGGATTTAATTTGTCTCTCATTCAACCCTACCTCGATAGTATCGCATCTGACCCATTTTTATCTTATAAACGTGGCGATCTGCAAGTGATTTACGGCACTCCTGGAGACGAGAATCTTAACAGATTCAGTGTGAAGCCGTTCCCGCATTTTGTTCCCTTGTCTGGTTATCTCATAGTCGGTGGCACAGGTAATGATACGCTAAAAGGCGATCTATTTGCTGATGAGATTCAGGCTGGCGATGGCAATGACTACGGTGAGGGCGGTTCTAACTATGACAAATTCTACGGTGGCACGGGTAAT
>NZ_JAUBUJ010000126.1:0-12412 GCF_036705405.1 Microcoleus sp. B13-B6 | reverse complement strand
GACACCTATGATGATGATGGATTAATTGGTGCCTTAACCGATTCAGGAAATGACTACTTTGAAGGTGCATCAGGGGATGACAAATTCTATGGTGCCAGTGGAAATGATACTGCCTATGGTGAGGCTGACAATGATAGTCTCTATGGTGAGAATGGTGAAGACCTTCTTTACGGTGGTGATGGCAATGACTATGGTGAGGGCGGTTCTAACGATGACAAATTCTACGGTGGCACGGGTAATGACACCTATGATGATGATGGATTAATTGGTGCCTTAACCGATTCAGGAAATGACTACTTTGAAGGTGCATCAGGGGACGACAAATTCTATGGTGCCAGTGGAAATGATATTGCCTATGGTGAGGCTGACAATGACAGTCTCTATGGCGAGAATGGTGAAGACCTTCTTTACGGTGGCGATGGCAATGACTACGGTGAGGGTGGTTCTAACAATGATAAATTCTACGGTGGTACTGGTAATGACACAGCTTACGGCGGCGATGACAATGACGACCTTCGAGGTGATGAAGGCAGCGACGATTTAAGAGGAGAAAACGGCAACGACTCTCTCTACGGTGGTGTAGATAACGACTTCCTCTACGGCGGGGATGGTGAAGATGAACTTCGTGGGGAACAAGGTGCCGATGAACTCAGAGGAGAAAATGGTAACGACCCTCTCTACGGCGGCACCGAAAATGATTCCCTTTACGGTGGTGATGGTGAAGATGAACTGCGTGGCGAAGAAGGTTCTGACAACCTTCGAGGAGAAAACGGCAACGACTCTCTCTACGGCGGTCGAGATAACGATTTCCTCTACGGCGGCGATGGTGAAGACGAACTTCGCGGCGAACAAGGTGCCGATGACCTCCGAGGAGAAAATGGCAACGACTCTCTCTACGGCGGAACCGAAAATGATTCCTTGTACGGCGGCCAAGGTGAAGACAAACTCTATGGCGAAGAAGGAGACGATGACTTAAAAGGAGAAGAAAACAACGATTCTCTTTACGGCGGAACTGGCAAAGATACCCTCAATGGCGGCACTGGAAATGACGACTTGCGAGGCGAACAAGGCGATGACTTATTACAAGGAGAAGCCGGAAACGACACTTTATATGGTGGCGAAGACCAAGACCAACTTTATGGTGGATTAAATGCCGACTTACTCTACGGCCAAACTGGCAACGATCAACTTTTCGGTGAAGACGGCGATGACATCCTAGACGGCGGTAGCGACAACGATATCCTCATTGGAGGTACTGGCGATGACAAACTCTACGGCCAAACTGGCAACGACATCATCCAAGGCAACGAAGGCGAAGACTACGCCGAAGGTGGCAGCGGCCGCGACTTCATCCAAGGCAACGAAGGCAACGACATCCTCTACGGACAAGATGGCAGCGACACCGTAGAAGGCAACGCCGACGACGATTTCATCGATGGTGGCAGCGGCCAAGACTTGCTTTTCGGCAATACCGGAGATGACAGAATTTACGGACAAGCCGGCAACGACATCATCCAAGGGAACGAAAATAATGACTGGCTAGAAGGTGGCGACGGCCAAGACATCATTGATGGCGGGGCCGACGACGATGATATTTACGGACAAGCAGGGGAAGACAACCTTTTCGGCAGTCAAGGCCAAGACTACATCGATGGTGGCGACGGCAAAGATACCCTGTTTGGCGGCTTCGATGACGACGTACTTCTAGGCCAAGCAGGCGATGACACTCTCAACGGCAACGCAGGCAATGACGAATTATTTGGCGGTACTGGCAATGACTCGTTAATCGGAGAAATCGGCGATGACTTAATTGATGGAGGAGAAGGAGTCGATCTCGTTAATTACATCAATTCTCCCAGTGGCGTTATCGTTAATATTGACGAAAATAGCGACTACGACAACAACACCAACCAACGTTTCAAAGAATTCGTTACTGATGTCAATCCCAGCGAATACTACACGGAACTCGAACGGGATTTTGAAATTGCCGCTGGTACCGGTAAAGACGGTTTTGGCACTACCGATGCTTTGAGAAACTTAGAAGACATCATCGGTACTCGCTTTGAAGATATCTTAATTGGCAACGAAAAAGATAACCGAATTTGGGCATTAGAAGGCAACGATTTATTAATTGGCAATGCCGGCAATGACTCATTTTACGGCGGAGAAGGCATCGACATTCTCAGCTACCGCCGCGACCCGAACGGCGTTACTGTGAATTTACAAACAGGCAATGCTACCGACGGTTGGAAAGGCCAAGACAAAATTACTGGCATTGAAAACGTCGCCGGTTCTCGGCATGACGATAATATTACCGGCGACGATACCGTTAACGTTATCACTGGCGATGCTGGGGACGATCGCATTTACGGACTCGGCGGCAACGACCAACTCTACGGCGAATTCGGCAACGACCTAATCTACGGTGGCGAAGGCGGCGACAGCATCTACGGCAATCAAGACCGAGACACCCTATACGGTGAAGCGGGTCAAGACTACATCCGAGGTGGTGATGCCGACGACTTAATCTACGCCGGTAGCGATGACGACACCGTTGCCGGAGACGCCGGCTACGGCAACGACACCATTTTTGGCGAAACAGGCAAAGACTTACTCTACGGCGGCGCTGGCGACGACTTTGTGTACGGCGGCGCAGACAAAGACACCATCTACGGCGAAGGCGAAAACGACAAACTCTACGGAGAAGGAGACACCGACCTAATCTACGGTGGCACCGGCGACGACGAACTCTCCGGCGGCGACGACCAAGACACTCTTATCGGCGAAGCCGGCAACGACACTCTCGCAGGCGATGCAGGCGACGACACCCTAGACGCCGGAACAGGCAACGACTATCTCTACGGCGGCACCGGCAAAGACACCCTAAATGCCGGCCTCGGCAACGACCAACTTTACGGTGGCGACGATGCCGACATCCTCCTAGGCAAAGAAGGCGACGACAACCTCTACGGCGAAGCGGGCGACGACACCCTCGATGCAGCAGAAGGCAACGACAACCTCTACGGCGGCGACGGCAAAGACATTCTCGATGCTGGAATCGGCAACGACAAACTTTGGGGTGGTCAAGACGATGACACTTTATACGCCAAAGCCGGCGACGACAAACTGTTTGGCGAAGCGGGCAACGACAGCCTCAACGCAGCAGAAGGCAACGACAGTCTCTACGGTGGAGACGGCAAAGACATTCTTGATGCCGGAATTGGCAACGACTATCTCTGGGGTGGTCAAGACGATGACACTTTATCAGCCCAAGCTGGCGATGACTACTTGTTTGGCGAAGGCGGCAACGACAGCCTCGATGCAGCCGAAGGCAACGATTCCCTTTACGGCGATAGTGGCAAAGACTTTCTCAATGCTGGCGCAGACAACGATTACCTCTGGGGTGGTCAAGACGACGATACTTTATCAGCCCAAGCTGGCGATGACTACCTGTTTGGGGAAAACGGCGATGACATCCTCGATGCAGCAGAAGGTAACGATTCCCTCTACGGCGAAAACGGGAAAGACATTTTAGATGCCGGAAGTGGCAATGACCAACTTTGGGGAGGTCAAGGCGATGACACTTTATTAGCCAAAGCCGGCGATGACAACTTGTTTGGGGAATCTGGCAATGACATCCTCGATGCAGCAGAAGGCAACGATTCCCTCTACGGCGGCGACGGCAAAGATACCCTGTTCGGCGAAGCTGGCAACGATTTATTAGAAGGTGGTTTCGGCGACGACTCACTTTTAGCAGGCGACGGTAACGATACCCTTCTCGGTCAAGCTGACAACGACACTCTGTACGGCTTCAGTGGCGATGACATCCTGGAAGGCAACTCAGGAAAAGACCGACTTTTTGGGGAACTCGGCAACGATACTCTCAATGGCGGTACTGAAAACGATACCCTCGAAGGCGGCGACGGTAACGACATTCTCGACGGTGGTGATAATAACGACAGTCTGTTCGGACAAGTCGGTGATGATACTGTTATCGGCAACCGTGGCGATGACATTGTTGACGGCGGTTTGGGCAATGATTTGCTTCAGGGTAATCAAGGGCGCGATCGAATTTACGGTCAATCCGGCCTCGACACCCTCCTCGGTGGCGACGATAGCGACACTCTTTGGGGAGGCGATGACAGCGACAACTTGCTGGGAGAATCCGGCAGCGATACCCTGTTCGGCGGTTTCGGCAACGACCAACTCGACGGTGGCGAAAATAATGACAGCCTCTACGGGGAAGGTGGCGATGATACCTTAGCTGGCGGAACAGAGGACGATTTCGTAGATGGCGGCACCGAAAACGATACTCTCTCCGGCAATGACGGCAGTGACAAATTATACGGCCGCCAAGGCAACGACTTGTTAGAAGGCAATGCCGATAACGACCAACTGTGGGGTGGCGATAACGAGGATACGCTGTTAGGACAAACCGGAGACGACATTCTCCGAGGTGAATCGGGCAATGACAGCCTTGATGGTGGCGAAGGGGCCGATCGACTTTTCGGTCAAATCGGCAAAGATACCCTCTCCGGTAACATTGGCGACGACTACTTAGAAGGTGGCGCAGACGATGATAGCTTAACTGGAGGCGAAGGAGTCGATCGCATTTACGGAAATGACGGCAACGACATCGCCGACGGCAACAGCGGCGACGACTACATCGACGGCGGCGCTAACAACGATACTTTAGCAGGGGGAGAAGGGCGCGATCGCATTTTAGGTCAAGCCGGCAACGACAGCCTCGAAGGCAACGACGAGAACGACTTCCTCGATGCCGGAACCGGAAATGACACCCTGTGGGGCAACGACGGCGACGACGAACTCTACGGCCGAGAAGACCAAGATTTCATTGATGGCGGCCGCGGCAGCGACCAAATCTACGGCGGAGATGCAGCCGACACCCTCCTCGGACAAACCGGAGAGGATAACATCGACGGTGGTTCCGGCGCCGACTCGATTCTCGGCAACGACGGCAACGACAACATTTGGGCCGGGGCCGGCAACGACTTCATCAACGCCAACGCTGGCAACGACAATATTTGGGGCGACGAAGACGACGACCTGATTTTTGGAGAAGCAGGTGAAGACAAAATCGACGGCGGTTCCGGCTACGACAGCATAGACGGCGGCGCGGGCAACGACCAACTGTTCGGCGGTACGGGCAACGACCAATTATTAGGAGGTGCCGGCAACGACAAAATTGACGGCAGTATCGACGACGACAAACTCTTCGGAGGTGCCGGCAACGACTTGATGTTTGGCAGTCAAGGGCAAGACACGATGTTAGGCGAAGTTGGGGAAGACACCCTCTACGGCGGCGACGAAACCGACATGATGGACGGCGGCGCGAGTAACGACTTGGTTGTAGGCGACTCCGGCGACGACACTCTGACTGGCGATTCCGGCGACGACACCCTCGCCGGCGGCAGCGGCAACGACTTGATGGGAGGAGGCAACGGCGATGACTTGATGTTCGGTGAATGCGAAGACGACACCATGCTGGGAGGTGCCGGTAAGGACACCCTTGACGGCGGTTGTGGCAACGACTTGCTAACCGGGGAAGCCGGCAGCGACAACCTCTTGGGTAACGAAGGCGATGACAGTCTCGATGGCGGCAGCAGTAATGACACCCTCGATGGCGGTAATGGCAACGACTTCTTAAATGGTGACAGCGGCAACGACAGCCTTAACGGTAACGATGGCGATGACAGTCTCTACGGCGGCGAAGGTAACAACGTGCTCAAGGGCGGAAATGGTCAAGATTCGCTGATTGGAGGCAGCAGTTCCGACATATTTGTGCTAGCACCAAGTTCGGGACTCGATCATGTATTCTACTTCCAGGGCGATCGCGATTATTTTGGACTAACACAAGACCTCACTTTTGACCAATTGCAAATCGTTCAAGGCGGTGAAAATTATACTAACGATGCCTTGATTAGCATCGCAGGCACCGGCGAACATTTAGCTTGGGTGAAAGATACTCAATTTAGTGCGATCGACAGTTCTCGGTTTATTTCCATCACCCCCGGAGCCCCGCTGCCTGGAGTTTTCAATACTCCTTCGCCTGTCGATTCTTTAACTGGCGAACCTGTTGATAGTGAGGATGATGAGTTGATTGATAACAGTTCTACCGCTGGCTTATCAAACACAACTGCAACAGTAATGAGTCAGCCAAACAGCACGACCACTGCATCAATTAGTCAGCAAAATACCACGACTACTGCACCAGCAAATATCACCTTGCAACCATTACCAACAGCGACTAATCCAGATAATTTGACAGTAACTTCGGCCAATACTATCCCCGACGATATCTTGTTGAATGGCGGTGCAATTCCCACCATGATGACCTTTAGTGAAACTGATGATGACATACTCATCTACGACACTAACAGCTTGTTGGGTTCTCTAACCAGCGCTCAAACTCAGCCAATTATTCCTTTGAACGGCACGATCGCTAGTAGTGCGATTTCCCCAATTGCTAATAATTCTGCCAATGACAAAAGCCTCTTAATTACTCCGGCTGCAAGTCCCAGCAATCCACTAGCAAATAGCGATTTGACTGGCATTTCGACCTTGTAGTAATTGTAGGTTTGGTTGAGGGCGATCGAATAGATAAAACCCCGGTTTCTTGAAGAAACCGGGGTTTTTAGAAAGGGTATTAATTAAGGAAAGGAACGCGAAAACCTGTTGTTGGCTGTTACCACTTCTGGGCGACCGCTTGAATCAACCCCAGATACTGAGCAGGTAACTCTTCTGCCAGGTACAAGACCGACTCGAACTCCTATAGCAATCCTAAATGATTCAGATACATTTGTAGGGGTAGTGCCCCCGTGCCTACCCCCTATCTATCGGGCAACCACGGGGGGATTGCCCCTACAATAATTATGCAAATGATTTAGGATTGCTATAGTAGCGACGCTCCATTCATTTTTACTGGAGTTTGCGGGCGATCTCTTCAGCACATTTACTTCCCTCTTTACAGAATGTAATTGTTGTACTACCGTACCTTTGATTCTGAGTATTGAGATAATACATAGTCCCATCGAACTGAGTGGGAGAATCTCCGCTGATGGTCGCTGGAATTGCACCTTCAATATATGCAATGCGAGGGTTGGGATCAGCAGTGTTCAAGGAGACCATAATCTTTCTGCTATCTGGAAGAACTGCGGCATTAATGCTACGCCAGCCAACATTTGTTTTTATTACTTGGGACTGAGAATCGATGCATCCTCGCCGCGTGGCGTTGTTTATACTAAACTCATTCGAGGCTGCTGCCTGAGAAATATCTGCTGTACCCAGAATCGATATACAGTTCAAATTATCGTACTGCAGTGGTACACCGCTGGTTTTTGTTTCGTAAAACCACTGGCCCTGGATGGACAGAGACTTTGGGATGGAGGCTTTCTTGATGAGAACATATTGTGTTCCCCCAACCGAAAAACCTTCATATCCTTGCTGCACAGCAACAGCACCGAGCAAAGCACCAGCAGCGAAGGCTGCAAGTAACTGCCAATGGTTTTTTGCCCACTCAGTAACAAGAGTTCTTGGAGAAGGTTCCGTTTCCATATTATCTAAAGAGACTCACAAACATAGTTGTCACACATCGACTGTCTACTTGCGATTAGCATCGTTGACATGGGGTATTATCCGGTACGGCATTTGTCATTGAGGCATCCGCATAACTTATAATTGTCCCGCAGTTGCAGTACAATACTCTTCCCGATCTACCTATCCGGAACCTCTGCGGTTTAACTTTGAACAATCTGAACACCTTCTGCTCAACCTTAACTCAAAGAGTAAACCACCCCGATCGCCCTGCCGATGAGAAAAAGTGACACGATTTTGTAAACTTACGTAAATTACCTCTATCGATTTAAGCTTTGAGATTTGAGATTTTGGAATTAACCTCACCGATCGCCAAATCCTCACATAATTTCATCAAAAATTACCTCCTCTGAAAAATCTTATTGCTCGAATGGCTCTACCAGAATTGCCTCTAAAATATAACGTGTAAGGATCGTATATTTAGGGCTGTCGATCGAAAATAATTTCCTCATATAATTGCTCGATCGGCAAACTTAGATTTATACTTTGAAACTCAACCCGTTCGCCCTCACGATAGCTCAAAATCACCCACTCACCAGCATCATTTTTATGATAAATATCGATCGCCACCTCATCAGAACTTGCTAATACATAATCGATAAGATTGGGGTTGCGGCGATACTTTTCAAACTTCTTGCCTCGATCGTAAGCTTCGGTGCTATCCGATAAAACCTCCACAATTAAGCAGGGATAAGTAATATAGATAGCATTTTCTCGATCTCGATTATCGCAAGTAACACTCACATCTGGATACGTATAGTTAGGAGTATTAAGAATGTTAACCTTTAAGTCTGAGTTAAAAACATTACAATTACTTCCCCGCAGATGAGATCTAATCGATAACAAGAAATTTATAGCAATCGCACTATGATTTTGGGTGCCACCACTCATTGCATAAACCCGACCATCGATCAGTTCGTGTTTTTCTAGCTGCTTTTCTTCCCAACTAAAATACTCTTCTGGTGTAAAGTGCCGATCGTTATCTCGTGCTGCTATCATCACAATACTCCATTAATCAAAAGTTAATAATACCAACTCACAACTCGATAAAAAGTGACACTATCTGGTAAACTTACGTAAGTTACCTCGATCGATTTGAGCTTGGAGATGTGAGATTTACGCTCCTCTTTCATTTTCCTAGCAATTGTCGAACTTGTGCCAAGCCAACATCGCCTGGAATGGATTGGACTGTGCCACTATCAATCTCGGCAATGCGGTCTTGAGCTTTCTGTACGCCCTAGTTCAAAACATCTCGATCTGTTCTGTCATGCTTTCTAGGATCTTGTCGAGGAGGATAGCCTTGGCGGTATCGGGTAGGGCAGTTGCTTCGGAAATAAGCTGGTCTAGGGTTAGCATTGGATGATTTTGCTCCGAGGAAACGATCTGAATTCTAAATCGTCTAGATTAGCGTGAGACAGAAAGCACCATCCATCACCGACGTGTTTTAGAACAAACGGACTTTTATTTTACCGAAAAACTGGGTCTAAAGCCCCTTCTTCAGTGGCCGGCTTTTCTTGATTTCTAATATACTCCTTTAAGACTTCTAAAGGCGCACCCCCTACAGAAACAGCAAAATAGCTAGGACTCCACAATGCCTCTTTATGAGGTTTTTTGTGTCCAGCTTGTCCGTACCTGCGACTAGAAACACCCTTTAATGCGTTCACGATTTGAGAAATTGAAAGTTTAGGTGGATATTCAATCAGCGCGTGAATGTGATTGTCTTCACCATTAAACTCAAGCACTTGAAAATTCATTTTTTCGGCAACCTCTCGAAATGTTTTTTCAATCAAATCAAGACTTTCTCCCGTAAATACAGACCGACGGTACTTTGTCACGCAGACCAAGTGTATTTTAAGTTCTGTAACAGAATGGCGTTCCTTGCGGTAAATAGTTGTCATAGCCTGTAAACCAATATATAATCGAGTAACAGACCAATTCTAGCACAAGTCATGAAAGCAAGATTTCGCTACAGATTTTACCCGACCGACCAACAACAGCAGAGTCTAGCTCGGTTGTTTGGCTGCGTTCGCGTAGTCTGGAACGACGCTCTTGCCCTCTGCAAGCAATCTGAAAAAAAGCCAAAATCAGCAGAACTTCAAAAAACAGTAATCACTCAGGCAAAAAAGACTGAAGAAAGGGCATGGTTGGGGGAAGTCTCGGCAATTCCTCTACAACAGTCGATCTCGGACTTGGAAACAGCATTTAAGCACTTTTTTGAGTCCTGTAAAGGAAACAGAAAGGGTCGTAGGGCTGGCTATCCAAAGTTCAAGAAACGCACAAATAGTCAATCAGCAAGATTGACGCGCAATGGTTTTTCAATCAAAGGAAATGGGGTTTATTTGGCTAAAATTGGCATTGTCGAGCCGATTTGGTCGAGGCAATTGCCGTCAGAACCCAGTTCTGTAACCGTAATCAAAGATTGCGCTAACCGCTATTTCCTCAGCTTTGTTGTAGAGGTTAATTCCAAGATTGTCGAAGCCAAAAACCACAGCATCGGCATCGATCTGGGCATTAAAACCTTTGCAGTAATGAGCAACGGTGAAACAGCCGAAAGTCCAAACTACAAACAGTTAGACCGAAAGATTCGCAAACTACAGCGCAAGCTGTCACGGCAACCCAAAGACTCTAAACGCCGAAATAAGACTCGGATTCAGATAGCCAAATTGCACAACCAAATTGCAGATACCCGTAAAGACTTCTTGCACAAACTGTCAACCAAAATAGTTAACGAAAACCAAGTAATTGTTTTGGAAGATTTGAACGTGTCTGGCATGGTCAAAAACCGCAAGCTCTCAAGAGTGATTAGCCAGCAAGGATGGTATGAGTTTAGGGTGTTGTGTGAGGCTAAATCTGAAAAGCTAGCTAGGGAATTCATGGTAATTAGTCGCTCTTCGCCAACCAGTCAAGTGTGTTCGGAATGCGGGTTTAAATGGGGCAAAATAGACCTCTCTATGCGCTCGCTAGTGTGCCTTAATTGTGGCACTCAGCAAGATAGAGATTTGAACGCTGCGAGAAATATACAAAAAGTCGGGATAGGGCATTGCCACGACTCTAAATGTACGCAGAGAGAAGGTAAGACCACTTGTGGCACATCTCAATGAAGCGTAAAGAATCCCCGCGCGTTTACGCCGGGGAGTATGTCAAACCAATCCATCACGCCACCAAGAGAAGCTGCTACGTTGTAACCAATGCGAATTCCAAATAACCGAGCATTTGGATGTCTTTCATTGACACTATTTGATGCGTGCAAGCCATTTTTGTCAATTTCGTAATCACCAGTCTCAATATCGATGATTACCATCTTACCAATATTTTCTCATGAGTGCCCAGAAACCGAGTTTTTTGCGAATAGTGGTAGGGTGCGTCAGTTGCGAAATTATGAATCATCACCAAAAATATAATTCTGACGCACCTTGAGTTTTGTGTGGTGCGTCAGCTATTAGATTTTTAGTTTAAACCGAAAATAATCATAGCTGACACACCCTACTAATAACTTTTGTGGAACGGACATCTTGCCCGTCTCTGAAAAATGTAAAATGTTGTTACAAGTAACTTGACACCAGTGACTAGATCCATTTCCCACTGACTATAATTGGAAAAAAATCATTTCTTAGGGGAAATTCCATGCAGAAACTAACTCGAATTTTATTCACTACAGCTTTAACCCTAAGTATTTTGTGTTCTCCCACAGCAGCTTTCGCCAAAGCAAAAATTCAGATAGCCATCCTTTTAGATTCTAGTAATAGCATGGATGGACTGATTGACCAGACTCGTACTCAACTTTGGCAAATTGTTAATTTTTTAACTAAAGTAACCAAAGATGGCGAAGTGCCAGAGTTAGAAGTTGCTCTGTACCATTATGGTAATGACAGCTTACCTTCTGAGGAAGGTTTTGTCAGATTATTAACTGGATTTACTCCCGAATTAGATTTAGTTTCCGAAAAACTATTTAGTATCAAAACCAACGGCGGTCAAGAATATGCTGGCTGGGTAATTCGTTCGGCAATGCAAGAATTAAACTGGAGTAAAAATCAGGAAGATTTTCGCGTGATTTTTATTGCGGGTAATGAACCATTCGATCAAGGCCCAATAGTTTGGAATCAGTCGGTCAATCTCGCTGTCAAAGGAGATACCCTCGTTAATACAATCTACTGTGGTTCAGCCGAAAGTCAGGAGCGAAGACTTTGGGCATCAGGAGCAGAGTTAGCAAAAGGCAGTAGCTTCAACATTAATCAAAACCAACAAATTGTGGTAATTAAGTCTCCTTACGACGACGAAATTTCTACTTGGAATACTAAACTTAATCAAACCTACATTCCCTACGGTAGAGAAGGAAGAATCGGACAACAACGTCAGGCTGTTGAAGATAGTAATTCTGGCACAAGTTTTGCTTCGCGTAGTGCGTCCAAAGCTTCTGAATACTATGATAATGCTTCTTGGGACTTGCTGGATGCCCTCGAAAACGGAACAGTTAAACTAGAAGCAATATCAGATGATAGTTTACCAGAAATCATGCGAGGGATGACGCTAACAGAAAAAAGAGCATATGTAGCTGGAAAGAAAACCGAAAGAGAAGCGATTAAAAAGACGATCCGCGACTTATCTCAAAAGCGTACATCATATATTGAACAACAGCGCAAATCTAGTACCAATAGTGGTGAAAATACTCTCGATCGCGTAATGATTCAGAGTCTCCGCCAGCAATTAGCCGCTAAAGGATTCAAGCTTAGGAATGAGAATTAAATAACTTCCACAAGTTTGTGGGATGGGCGTCCCGCCCGTCCTTTTTGGACGGGCG
>NZ_JAUBUJ010000125.1:0-22297 GCF_036705405.1 Microcoleus sp. B13-B6 | reverse complement strand
AGGCTCTTTCTGCCCATTCTTGTGACTACTTTCCTATGCCTGACCTCATTCCCGAATTTCAGACCTGAATCCTTACGTCAAATCTTCAATCTAAAATCTAAAATCTAAAATCTAAAATCGACTGACCGTGCACTATGGAAAAATTTAACTACAGCAACAGTCTTGACATTCATTCACTGCTCGATCGCTACCGCACAGGCTCGATCGCGCCTGCAGATACGATCGCCAGCGTGTACGATCGGATCGAACGCTATGCAGATCCGGCAGTATGGATTTATTTAGCACCACAGGCAGAAACCCTCGAACGGGCCAAAGCCTTGGAAAACCTAGACCCGCAACAATTGCCGCTCTACGGAATACCTTTTGCGATCAAAGATAATCTCGATTGGGCGGGCGTTCCGACTACGGCGGGATGTCCTGCGTTTGCTCGCACTCCAGCGCGATCGTCCGCAGTCGTAGAGCGTTTGTGCGCGGCAGGTGCGATCGCGATCGGCAAAACAAACATGGATCAATTTGCCACAGGATTAGTGGGAACCCGCACGCCCTATGGAGTTTGTCGCAATCCGTTCGATCGGCGCTACATTCCGGGCGGATCGAGTTCGGGTTCCGCCGCAGCAGTCTCCGCCGGATTGGTGAGTTTTGCTCTGGGTACCGATACCGCAGGATCGGGGCGGGTTCCCGCTGCTTTTACCAACATTGTCGGGCTGAAGCCCAGTTGCGGCTCGATCGGCACTCGCGGCTTACTGCCGGCAGTGCGATCGCTCGATTGCGTTTCTGTGTTCGCTCTCACCTGTGCGGATGCGGCCTCCGTGCTGCAAGTAGCCAGCGGTTTTGACGCTGAGGATGCGTTTTCTCGTCGCCCTGAAACGAAAGTTTTGCCGGATTTATCCCGCTTGCGGGTGGGAGTTCCCGGAGACGGCGAACTCGAATTTTTTGGGAATGCAGAAGCCGAACAGCGCTACCGAGAGGCTCTGGTGCGCTTGCAATCATTGGGCTGCACGATCGCACCTATTGACTTCAAACCCTTTGCGGATGCTGCCGAACTGCTCTACGGCGGGCCTTGGGTAGCAGAAAGGTTGGCCGCGATCGGCGATTTCCTCGACGCGCACCCAGAGGATATCGATCCGATCGTCTACGAAATTATCAGCGGCGGCAAACGCTACGATGCCGTCTCTGCCTACCGCGCATCGTACCGGTTGGCAGAACTCCGCAAGCTTGCAGAAATTCAGTGGCAGTCAATGGATGTGTTGGCGGTACCCACGACAGGTACGATTTATACTGTCGCAGAAGTTGCAGCCGAGCCGATCGCGCTCAACACCAATCTGGGGCGCTACACGAACTTTGCGAATTTGCTCGATTTGTGCGCGATCGCAGTTCCCAGCGGGTTTCAAAGCAGCGGATTGCCCGCAGGATTGACACTGATGGCTCCAGCGTGGCACGATTTATCGCTCTGCAGCCTGGGATCTGCTTTCCACGCTAGCTTGGGGGGAACTTTGGGCGCAACCGGTCTGCCGCTGCCAACCCTCCCGGAACCCGCCATCCCAGCCAAATATTCCTCAGAAGGACGAGTCAAAATAGCCGTAGTTGGCGCTCATTTGAGCGGTGAGCCGCTGAATTATCAATTAATTGAGGGGGGAGGCATTTTGGTTCGCGCCTGCCGTACCAGCCCGATTTACAAGCTGTACGCTTTGACGGGTAATGCTCTGGGCAAGCCGGGATTGGTGCGTCAGATAGAGGGCGGTAGCGCGATCGAGGTGGAAGTTTGGGAGTTGTCGATCGCGGCTTTCGGCGGATTTGTCGCTAAAATTCCCCCGCCCTTGGGAATTGGTACGCTGGTCTTGGAGGACGGCTCGACGGTGCAGGGCTTTTTGTGCGAACCTTATGCTGTGGCGGATGCGATCGATATTTCTCATCTCGGCGGTTGGCGAGCATATAACTTCCGGTTTTAGGCTAAGTTAGAATGGCAAATTTCTACCCATCTTCAGAATCATGCCACCAGCAGTGCCAATTCGACCAATTCCCGTCACAACCCCAACCCCCACCGGCGGTACCAGTCCCGGAGGGGCACCTGGCGGTACCAGTCCCGGAGGGGCACCTGGTGGCACTCGCGGCACCAGCGGCCCCGACTCCCTCAGAGGTACTGCGGGCGCTAACTTGATATTTGGTTTAGGAGGCCCTGACAGCATTTTTGGCTTAGCCGCAGACGATTCCCTCTACGGCGGCGACGGCGATGACTCACTGCTGGGCGACGTTGGCAATGATTTGCTGTTCGGCGGTGCGGGCCGCGACAGCGTTTTGGGCGGCGCCGGCGGCGATACTTTCTACGGCGGCAAAGGTTCTGACTCAATGCTGGGCGAGGAGGGTAATGATTTGCTGTTTGGCAACCAAGACACCGATACTTTGTTGGGTGGCGCGGGCGATGACTCGCTTTTTGGAGGTGCCGGCGATGACTCGCTGTTTGGTGGCATCGGCAATGACTGTTTATCGGGCGATCGCGGCCGAGATAGTTTAACTGGCGGCGCCGGAAACGATACTTTTGCGATCGGGCGTTTGGCAGACGGGGACGTGATTACAGATTTTACTGATGGTACCGATCGGATTCGCTTGGCTGCCGGCCTTACTTTTGGCGAACTCACCATTTCCGCTGGAACCGGAACTTCGCCGAGTACAATTATTCAGCTTACAAGCACCAAGGAAACTCTGGCTACTTTATTCGGAGTTACCCGCACTTCAATCACTCAGGCAGACTTTATTCTTTAATTGGGAATTGTTGACGGTTGACTGTTGGCGGTTGACGGTTGACGGTTGACGGTTGACGGTTGACGGTTGACTGATACAAAATCCGGGTTTGCTAACCATTTTATGAGACTCGGTGCTTGAAACCGCTTTTGACCTCAAACTACACAAACGAAGTCTGCCTCCGCAAACTAAGATAGAGAAAGTTATTTAAGCAGGATTGGGTATGACAAATAACAAATAACAAATAACCAATAACAACTGACTAATGATTACTGACTACTGACTACTGACTACTGACTAATGACTACTGACGGTTTTCTCAATCTCAACAAACCTGCGGGCATGACATCTCACGACTGCGTGGGGCGAGTGCGCCGGCTATTGAAACTCAAGCGAGTCGGACACGGAGGAACCCTAGATCCTGCTGTGACTGGCGTTTTGCCGATCGCCCTGGGCAAAGCAACCAGACTGCTGCAATTTCTCCAACACAATAAAGCTTACCGAGGCACAATTCGCTTTGGCTTAACTACTGCTACTGACGATTTAGAAGGAGAAATTATCCATTCTCGACCGGTGCCAGAGTTAAGTTTGGAACAAGTGCAAGCTGCACTCCCAAAATTCCTAGGAAAAATCGAGCAATTTCCGCCGAGTTTTAGTGCGGTTCAGGTGGGAGGAAAACGCCTTTATGAGTTAGCTAGAAAAGGCGAAACTGTGGAAGTTGCTGCTAGGAAAGTAGAGGTTTTTCGGCTGGAAATATTGGATTGGCGGCCGGGGGATTTTCCTGAATTGGATTTGTCGATCGCCTGCGGGGCGGGTACTTACATTCGGGCGATCGCGCGGGATTTGGGGGCGGTGTTGAATACAGGCGGTACTTTGGCTTGTTTGACTCGCACCGAAAGTAGCGGTTTTTCGATCGAGGAAAGTCTAACTTTTGAACAATTGGAACTGCAATTGCAGGAGGATAAATTCTGCCCAATTTTGCCATCGGCGGTTTTGGGACATTTAGGCGCGATCGTCCTTTCCCCTGAATATACCAAACGCTGGTTTCAAGGACAGCGCCTCCCGATTCCCGAAACGCCGATCATCGGGCCCTATGAGGAAAGTAGCAACCATCCCCCCCACAACCCCATACCCCAACCTCCCTATGCCTTGCAGGTTTACGATCGAGACGGTAATTTTTTAGGTATCGGTCAAGTAGCGAACTCAGAGACAAGTACCATATTATCTCCTCAAATTGTGCTTTAAGTATCTAAAATAAAGATGAAAAAAGGTATAATTGGTACAGGAAAAGTTGGCGGAACTCTAACCGCTGGGAATCCCCTAGATTCACCTAGCTTACAGCGGTACGGGACGAGATTGACCTATTAATCTAATCAATCGCTGAGGTAAAAATTGTGAAAATATTGCTGATCGGATTAATCCGAGGCTACAAAATGGGGATTTCTCCTTACCTGCCTAACGCCTGTAGATTTCAGCCAACTTGTTCGCAATACGCGATCGAAGCAATAGAAAGATTTGGGCCCGCCCGCGGCAGCTCGTTGGCAGTTAAGCGGATTTTGCGATGTCATCCTTTTCATCCAGGAGGTTACGATCCAGTACCTCCCACAGATAGCGAGGGCGATTAGTTATTAGTCAAAAATAGTATTTTAGTTATTAGTTAATAGTGCAAATAGGCGTTACATCCTCATGGCTAAAACTACCGAGGGTAATCACTCCCTAAGAGGGTTAAATTCGCACAATTAGTGGTGTTTCTTAACCCAAATTCAGTAATATTACTGTTATCTTTCAAAACTCAGCAGCTCTATAATGGTACAAACAGAGTACAGGGGATGCGAGTTGATATGTCTGCTACCGCAATCGGATACAAAATGTTGTCCCATACTCTGGCTGTACTCAGCCAGAAACAAGCAACGGGGAAACTGGTGTTAGAGCAAGGGGAACAACAGTGGCAGCTTTACTTTTTTCAGGGTAGTTTGGTTTATGCCACAGGAGGAGCGCACAGAGCGAGGCGCTGGTACAGGGCGATCGGGCAACACTGTCGAAACTTTCAAGTGGATCTCAGAGACCTCGATGCTGGAGAACTGTGGGAATATCAACTGCTTCAGCGAGGGATAGCAGCCAGCGAAATGAGTCTGGAACAAGCTAGGGCGATCGTCCACACCAGCCTTTCGGAAGTGTTATTTGCTCTGATCGGTCAATCGGGTTTGCGCCGGGAGTGGCGTCCGTCCCAGAAATATTTTTCTACCATTACCTCTTCTTTGCTGCTGTCTTTAACAGAAGTAGAGAAAGTTCTGTGTTGTACAGAAGAAATTTGGCAGAAGTGGAAAGCAATGGGTTTGTGGCTGGTAGATCCAGAACAAGCACCACTTTTAAAAGCGTCGGCCCATTTACAGGAAAATCGATTTAGTTCTAATTCTTTGATCGCATTAGCTAACGTATTCAACGGCGAGAATACTCTTTGGGATATTGCATTTAAGAAAAAGCAGTGCGTGACAGTAGCAACTCGCGCTTTAGTTAATTACATCAAGCAGGGTTTAGTAAATTTCCGAACAGTCCCAGACTTGCCGTCGCCTATAGAACAGTGGCGCCTGGCCGCGGCGATCGCAGGGCCGGGTCGCCCTTTGATTGCTTGTATCGATGACAGTCCGACAGTATGCGAATTTTTAGAGCAAATTTTATTGCCGGCGGGGTATCGAGTCCTAAAAATTCAAGACCCGATGCAGGGAGTGGGCATCATCTCCAAACAGAAGCCTGCTTTAATTTTTATGGACGTGGTGATGCCGAAGACAAGCGGCTTTGCTTTGTGCAATTTTTTGCGAAAGACACCTGCTTTTCGCGAAACTCCGATCGTGTTTTTGACCGGTCAAGACAGTATAATTGACCGCACGCGGGCGAAATTGACCGGTGCTTCCGATTTTTTGAGCAAGCCAGCCAATCCCGAACAGGTTTTACAAATAGCTGACAAGTATTTGAAGGTAAAAGGCGATCGCCACCCTTCAGCAATTCGCCCCCAAGATTTACTCCATTCACGACAACTTACCCTGGCAAATTCTTGAACCCAAATTAATGAACACAATAACCCCTTGCTGGGTGCGTCAGTTCCTGACGCACCCTACGCTCATTGTAAAATAAAGACGCAATCGAATTTAAGATAATTAATTATGAGTAATGTTACGATCGATCGCACCCCGCAGGTGAGCGTAGTAATTCCGGCTTACAACTGTGCGGATTACGTCGGCCAAGCCGTCGATAGCGTTCTGCACCAAACCTATACTAACTGGGAAATTATTGTAGTAGACGACGGCTCCAAAGATGACACTAGATTAGTTTTAGAGAAATATGGCGATCGAATTCGCTACATTCACCAACAAAATCAAGGAGTTTCGATTGCCAGAAATCACGGCATCGAGCTAGCGCGAGGAGAATTTATCGCCTTTCTTGATGCTGACGACTACTTTTTCCCCGACAAATTATCAGCACAAATGGCTGTATTTGCAGCGCGACAAAATCTAGGAATAGTTCACAGCGGCTGGCGTCTAGTTAATAGTATAGGCGAACCGCTAAAAGATGTCAAACCCTGGCAAAATGTTCCTAAATTAGACTTAGAAATGTGGCTGCGGTGGAAACCAGTATTACCCAGCGCGATGGTATTTCGCCGTCACTGGTTAGAGCGCGCCGGCGGATTTGATCCTCGATTTCCCCCAGCGGAAGATACAGATTTAGTGCTGCGTTTAGCCTTAATGGGATGCGAAGCAGAGTGGTTGCAGCAAGTAACTGTTTGCTACCGCCAGCACGAACAAAGCGCCATGTACAAAGGTTTACCGCAGGCTAAATCCCTCGCCGCAGTGATGGACAATTTTTTTGCCCGCCCGGAGTTGCCGGCTAAAATACGTTTGTTGGAAAAGCAAATTAAGTACAGTACCTTAGTGTGGATTGCTTGGTATTTGTACCGCACCGGTCATTCTGTTGAGATGATAGAGTTTTTGCAGCGTTCTTGGAATTATACGCCTTATTTGCCTGTGGAAACAGTAATTAATTGGGCGGAAGCTTTCGCCGAGTTTTCGCAGGATGCGGGAAATGAATTGGATGCAGATTTATTAGCTCAATCTGCCGAGTGGCAGCAGTTAATGCAGTGGACTATTCTCGGTACACCAGCTTGATTAAAAGCTTTTCCATTGCACTCATATCGTTTACGGTTGCATAGGAATTATTTAACCGCAGAGAGCGCAGAGGACACAGAGGAAGAGAAGAGAGGCTTTTCGCATTGGGAGCATCTCATATTTGTAAAAATACTTCTTCTGGCTCCTTCCTTCTTCTGGCTCCTTCCTTCTTCCTCCTTCCTTCTTCCTCTTTCCTTCTTCCTCTTTCCTTCTGCCTCCTGCCTCCTGCCTCCTGCCTCAAAACTCCAATTTCTAGCGGAGGGCTGCAAAGGTGAGATGCTCCCTTTCGCATTTCTGGCTATGTAAAACCTGCATAAACTTTATTAGGCTTCAGTTTGAGTTTCTGCTTCAGTAAAAATTGGCGGCCACAGTTCAGCAATTGGCAATTCCCAACCAGGGAAAAGTTCGGGGACAGTCAAAATATCTTCATTTCCCAACACAATCGGTTCACCTTCCTGACGATAAACTGTTACAGTTTCTTCATCTGGATCGATCAAAATTCCTACTTGCGCTCCGAGTTCTAGGAAATTATGAATCTTTTTTTGGAGCGGTTTAATGCGATCGCTCTGTGATTTAATTTCTACTACCAAGTCGGGGACTAATTCTCCGAAATAACGGGGACTTTGCCTGAGACGTGCGGCGCGGACAAAAGAAACATCAGGGGCTGTGAGGTTAGCATCAGGTAAAATAAAGCCCCCTGCAGAGTCAAAAACTCGACCCAAACGACGGGGATTCACCCAAACAAAGAGAAAGGCACTCAAGCGAATGCCAATTTCACTAGATACAATGTCTGACGGGCCCACAATGATAATCTTCCCGCTTTCTAGTTCAACTTGGTAGTCTTGACCGGCTTCTTTGAAGGTTTTTTGGACTTTTTCTAAGTCTTTGAGTGTCATCATACGATTTTAGATTTTAGATTTTAGATTTTAGATTTTAGATTTTAGATTTTAGATTTTAGATTTTAGATTTTATAATTATCTGCAACTGACGCACTCTAAATCATATTGGTTATTGCTTATTTGGTCAGGTGCGTCAATCTATTTTAGATTTTAGAATTGAAGGATTCTCTGCAACTGACCAAGAATTTCAAAGGTGGTACCCGCCACGTGATTTATCCGTGGAATCAATCCCAAATCGCAAATCGCAAATCCTCAAGCCCCCGCATTTATCTCGCGCAAGTCAATCTAAAATCTAAAATCTAAAATCTAAAATCGATTGACGCACCCTACAGGTTGGTTATTCCTTGGCAGAAAAGGAGTTGCCGCAGCTACAGCTTTGGGCGGCATTGGGATTGTGAAATCGGAAACCTCCGCCCATCAAGTCTTCTGAATAATCCAAGGTGAGCTCATTGAGATATTTTAAGTGCTGGGGGTCGATCGCAACGGAAATTCCCTCCGACTCGCATACAGCGTCTTCTGGGGCTGGCCCATCGTCAAATGCCATTGTATAAGACAAACCGGAGCAGCCGCTCGATTCCACGCCCAGACGAAATAAAGCATTGGGGTTCGGATGCTTCGACTTGAGGCGCGTTACTTCTGTTGCTGCTGTTTTGCTCAGATGAATCATTATGAGTAATTGGTAATTGGTAATTGATAATTGGGAAGTAATGTTAAGTTTTGAAAATGTAGAGTGTGCCTAGCCCTCTACCTTACCCGGAGAATGTAGGGTGCGCCGCAGCGCACCTTACCCCTATATCTTTAGCAACTTGAGTTACTTAGCCTTTTCATTACGAGCATAATCGTCTTGAAAGCGGATAATATCATCTTCTCCGAGATATTCGCCATTCTGCACCTCAATTAAAACCAGGGGGATAACTCCCGGATTTTCCAGACGGTGAGAAGTGCACTGAGGAACGTAGGTAGACTGATTGGTAAACAGAACTTGTTCAGTTTCGCCGCAAGTAACTTTTGCAGTACCAGAAACCACAATCCAGTGTTCGCTGCGGTGGTGGTGCATTTGCAGGCTGAGGCGGTGTCCAGACTTAACTTCGATCCGCTTAATTTTATATCCTGGGCCTTCTTCTAGAGTCGTAAATGAGCCCCAAGGCCGCAATTCTGTAGCGGCTACTCCGTTGGGTGCTGCAGGTGCGTGCAGGGTAGATACTTGAGAAATTTCTTGAATCTGAACCATGATTTTCACTCCTTGAGGATTGCTTGCTGAATCCTTTGGTAAACGACGTTGTTTTTTGAGATTAACTAATCTATAGTTAAAACCGAAGCCCACCTGCGGGGACTGGTTAGCCGACTGTAGAGTTTTGCAAGATTTGTGCTCAGCCCGATCGACCTGCCTTAACAACCATAGCAAAAGCACCATAGTAGTTGTCACCTGTTATGGGTTCGATCGCCCCAATCTACATCAAATCTTTATCTGTGGCGGCTGGTTCTTGAATATTTATTAAAGGTGAATCCTAATCCAGCTCTTGAGACTGCTGCTGCAAAAATTCTAGCATCTCTTGATAGAAAGGCAGCCCTTGACCCAGGCTATCGCTAGCGGTTGCTAGGATTTGCAAGGTTTCGATCAGCGAGTATCGGGCCGCATCTACAATAAGATCGAGGAGGGGATCAATCCCAGAACCCTGCTGCTGTGCTTCTGCGATCGCATCGATGTAGGCAGCACGCACCTGGTTAGAGATAATGACAATGGGATATCCAGCCCGCAACAGCAGGAGATTCATTAATAGCCGTCCCGTCCGTCCGTTACCATCTCGAAATGGATGAATCGACACAAAGCGAAGATGTGCTTCGGCTGCATACTCTAACGGATGTAACGATTTGATTTTATCACTGTTGAGCCATTCGATAAATTCCGGCATCAAACCCGAAAGCAAATAATGAGGCGGATAGAGGTATTCAGTACCGGCGGCTTTGACATCTAACTGCCGATAGCGTCCAGCTTCCTCCGGGGCGTTAGCGAAGCCCTCGAAGAGGATCGCCCTTATAATTAAGTTGTGAATTTGTTTAATCTCCCATTCACCGATCGCGGTGTCCGATCGCGTTAGCATTTCAATATAGTCGATCGCATCTCGATGCCCGATGACTTCTAGGTGTTCGCGCAAAGTTTTGCCACCGACAGTAATGCCGGTTTCGAGGACTAATTCGGTTTCGCGTTGCGTTAAGGTGTTTCCCTCGATCGCATTAGAATGATAAGTGAACCGAACGTCGTAGAGTTTTTTCAATTCTGCAACCACAGTGGGAGAAAGCGGACGAAAGCTATCCAACCAGGCTTTGAGTCGATCGACTTGTTGCAATTTTTCAGAAAGATTCATCGCTGTTGAGAAGGCAAAATGCTGATGGAGGATGTCACCCAGACGCTGAGGATACAGTCGCACTAACAACGCCATAAAGTTATTATAGGCTTGATGGGTGATCGAGGATTGAGCGGTTGAGAAAAATTGCATAGGGAATCGGTATATTTGTCGGGAGATTATGGCGACTCCACTTTTGTGGCTAATGCTAATACTTCTCTAAGGTCGATTATAATCTGCTGGGGTAGTTGTTGAGCAATCAGCTTGTTTTCACGCTTGGTGGACGAATTACCCGAATCAATTTACCTGTGAGATTTTCGACAGTAGAAATAGCTTCATTAATCAGTGTAGCTTGTCTCTCAATATTCAAATCTTCTTTGCAAATAATGATACCTTTATGATCGGGTTGCAAACGGTGTAGGTGTCTAAAATCATCCCAATTGCGCGTCAAAACAGCTCGATTGTGGTTAATAGCAAAAGCTAACACATCTTCATCAGGCATCCCCAGTCCACCATTTCCAGCTTCCTGCACTGTCAAAACATCGTGACCACAAATTCGCAGTAATTCCACGATTACCAGTGGAAAATTTTCATCTGCATAAAGACGCACCATTTGTTAATCTTCCTCATTTCTAGCGATGGCTGCTTCAATTTCCTCTGGGTGTGCCTCAGCATAAGCCCAAGCATTTGCCAAATCTGCTGCACTCAAATGAGGAAAGTCTTGCAAAATTCGCACATCACTTGCACCCAGAAGGCGATAATTTACCATCGACCAAATAGGTATGCGAGTCTTCGCAATTCTAGCATCGCCGCCACACACGCCCGGAGTTTTTTCAATTCCTTGCCAGGTATTGCTTAAACTTTGAGCTAATAGCTGTATTGCCTGAGTTTTTTCACTGGGAGTTAAGGCTAAGAGTTGTTTTTCTAATTCTTTCAGTGTCATTTTTTACAATCTCAATCATTATTACTCATCTCTCTCTTCTCTTCCTCTGCGCTCTCTGCGCTCTCTGCGGTTAAAAAAAAATCCCAATATCAATTTATCATCTAATTACCAACAAGCTGTCTTTCAGCCTCTTCCAGCAAGGCGATAACTTGCTCTTTAGTCACAGTTGGAAATCCATCCAAAAAATCATCAATTGATTCTCCTGCTTTCAGATAGTCCAGAAGTGTTTGTACTGGAACCCTAGTACAAGCAAATACTGGAGTTCCGCCCATAATCTCAGGAGACGCGCTAATAATTGAAGAGTGTTTAAGCATAAATCTTTAGATTTTCGGGTTCCATAGTTAACTCATCGGCTGTAACTATTTTTTCACGCTAGCTCGATCGCATCAGCTTTGATTTTTTCGTGCATCTACCCAATGCAGTAGATCCACCTATAATAAATGATACTAGATCGATCGGCATCCCACCATCTACTCTAGATCAACATCTTTTCACCACTTTGAGAGACACATCAAAATGAACAACAACGGACTGCCACAAAAGCAAGGCCTGTACGATCCGCAGTTCGAGCACGACGCTTGCGGAGTCGGATTCATCGTACACATCAAGGGTAACAAATCCCACGAAATTGTCGAGCAGGCACTAACAATCCTGCTGAACCTCGACCACCGAGGCGCGTGCGGCTGCGAACCGAACACCGGAGACGGGGCGGGGATTTTGATGCAGGTACCCCACAAGTTTCTCAAAAAAGTAACGGCGGGCCTAAACATCGAACTTCCCGAAGCCGGCGAGTACGGCGTTGGCGCGATTTACTCGTCGCCAAATCGAACTGAACGCGAAAACGGCAAACGCATTTTTGAGGAAATCGCCGCCGAAGAAGGCCAAGAAGTGCTCGGCTGGCGCGATGTTCCCACGGACAACTCCTCCCTCGGCGACACCGCCAAATCTAGCGAACCCTTCATGCAGCAAGTGTTCCTCCGGCGGGCCGCAGGTATTGACGAGGCGGCTTTCGAGCGGAAACTGTACGTCATCCGCAAACGGGCTCACAACGCCATCCGCAGGACGGAAGTAGACCCCTACTGGTACAATTCCACTCTCTCCTGCCGGACGATCGTCTACAAGGGTATGTTAATGCCAGTGCAAGTCGGCGATTACTATCCCGAACTGCACGACCCGGACATGGAAAGCGCTCTAGCCCTAGTTCACTCGCGCTTCAGCACGAATACTTTTCCGAGCTGGGAACGATCGCACCCTTACCGCTACATCGCCCACAACGGCGAAATTAACACGATGCGCGGCAACATTAACTGGATGCACGCGCGACAATCGCTGTTTGAGTCGGAACTATTCGGCGATGACTTAAAGAAAATCCCCAATTTAATCAATATCGAAGGCAGCGACTCAACGATTTTTGACAATGCTTTGGAATTGCTGAATTTGGCCGGGCGTTCTTTGCCGCACGCTGTAATGATGATGATTCCCGAACCTTGGACAGCCCACGAGTCCATGAGTGACGAGAAAAAAGCTTTCTACGAATACCATTCTTGCTTGATGGAACCTTGGGACGGCCCAGCTTCGATCGCATTTACCGATGGTACATCGATCGGGGCCGTGCTCGATCGCAACGGTTTGCGCCCTTCCCGCTACTGCGTTACCAAAGACGACTTGGTAATTATGGCATCGGAAGCCGGAGTTTTGCCCATCGCCCCAGAACGAATTGTATCAAAAGGTCGCTTGCAACCGGGGCGGATGTTCCTAGTAAATACTGAGGAAGGCCGCATCGTCTCTGACGAGGAAATTAAGACCAAAATCGCCACAGAACACCCGTACCGCCAGTGGATCGACCAGCACATGGTCGAAATCGCCAAACTGAAAGATGCACCGACAGTAGCAGAATCCCATCCCGAAACATTATTGCAGCGGCAAATGGCCTTTGGCTACACCTTTGAAGAACTGCGGTTGCTGTTAGCACCGATGGCGAAAGATGGCGTGGAAGCTGTCGGCGCGATGGGTGCGGATACGCCGCTGGCGGTGCTTTCCAACCGGCCAAAACTGCTTTATGAATACTTCCAGCAGTTGTTTGCTCAAGTTACCAATCCGCCAATCGATTCTATCCGCGAAGAAATTGTAACTTCTGCCGAAACTACGATCGGCGCTGAACGCAATTTGCTCAAACCAGAACCGGAAAGCTGTCATTTGATTGAACTGAAAACGCCAATTCTCAGCAATGAAGAATTAGCTAAGCTCCAACACGTAAATGAGGGCAATTTCAAGTCATTCACCGTGCCGATTTTGTTTGACCCCAAAAGCGGCGTAAAAGGTCTAGAACAAGCGTTAGACGAGGTTTTTGCAGCAGCAGACAGCGCGATCGCCTCCGGGGTGAATATCATCATTTTGAGCGATCGGGGGATCAGTCCAGACAAAGCCCCAATTCCGGCGCTGCTGGCAGTTGCGGGCCTGCACCACCACTTGATCCGTAATGGTACGCGCACGCGGGCGGGACTCGTGCTCGAATCCGGCGAACCGAGGGAAGTGCATCACTTTGCGACACTTATTGGATACGGTTGCGGCGCGATTAATCCGTATTTGGCATTTGAGACGATCGCCGATTCGATCCGCGAAGGATTGCTGCTAAATGTCGAGTACAAAACAGCTTGCAAAAACTACATCAAAGCCGCAACAAAAGGTGTGACGAAAGTTGCCTCGAAAATTGGGATTTCCACAATTCAAAGTTATCGCGGCGCGCAGATTTTTGAGGCGATCGGCTTAAACAAATCCGTAGTCGATAAATACTTTGCTTGGACAGCCTCGCGGATTGAAGGTGTAGACCTCGAAGTCATCGCCCAAGAAGCAATTTTGCGCCATACCCACGCATTCCCAGACCGCCCAGCCAGCGGACATACTCTCGATGTCGGCGGCGAATATCAGTGGCGGAAAGAAGGCGAGGCGCATTTGTTTAGTCCGCAGACAATTCACGCACTGCAAAAGTCGGTGCGCGAGGGCAGTTATACGCTTTTCAAACAGTATTCTGGGCTGGTTAATGAACAAAACCAGCAGCATTTTACCTTGCGCGGTTTGTTGCAATTCAAGCAGCGGGAATCGATACCGATTGAGGAAGTTGAGCCGATCGAATCTATTCTCAAACGCTTTAAAACTGGGGCGATGAGTTATGGTTCGATTTCTAAAGAAGCCCACGAATCTTTAGCAGTAGCGATGAACCGCATTGGTGGCAAATCGAACACCGGTGAAGGCGGCGAAGATCCCGATCGCTACACTTGGACGAACGATCGCGGCGACTCGAAAAACAGCGCGATCAAACAAGTTGCTTCCGGGCGTTTCGGCGTTACCAGCTTGTACCTTTCCCAAGCGCGGGAACTGCAAATCAAGATGGCGCAAGGCGCGAAACCCGGTGAAGGCGGACAGTTGCCGGGTAAAAAAGTATACCCGTGGATTGCCAAGGTGCGGAACTCGACTCCGGGTGTGGGATTGATTTCGCCTCCTCCTCACCACGACATTTATTCGATCGAAGATTTGGCCGAATTGATTCACGACTTGAAAAATGCCAACCGGGAAGCGCGGATTAGCGTGAAACTCGTGTCGGAAGTTGGAGTCGGGACGATCGCGGCCGGTGTTGCGAAAGCCCACGCCGATGTCGTGTTGATTTCCGGCTACGACGGCGGTACGGGCGCGTCGCCGCAGACTTCGATCAAACACGCCGGATTACCTTGGGAATTGGGACTGGCGGAAACTCACCAGACTTTGGTACTCAACAATCTCCGCAGCCGGATTGTCGTGGAAACTGACGGTCAAATGAAAACTGGCCGCGATGTAGTAATTGCTGCACTGCTTGGCGCTGAGGAATTCGGTTTTGCTACCGCGCCGCTGGTGACATTGGGCTGCATCATGATGCGCGTTTGCCACCTGAACACTTGCCCGGTGGGCGTGGCGACGCAAGACCCGCTTTTGCGGAAAAACTTTACCGGCGACCCCGAGCACACGGTAAACTTTATGACCTTCGTCGCGCAGGAAGTCCGGGAAATTATGGCGCAGTTGGGCTTCCGCACGCTGAATGAAATGGTTGGCCGCACTGATGTTTTGGAACCTCAGCAAGCGGTGGAACACTGGAAGGCTAAGGGTTTGGATTTCTCGAAAATCCTTTATCAGCCGGAAGTTGGGGCGGATGTCGGGCGCTATTGTCAGATGGCGCAGGATCACGGTTTGGAAAAGTCTCTCGACATGACTGTGTTGTTGGATTTGTGCAAAGGTGCGATCGAAAACGGTGAAAAAGTCCACGCCAAGCTGCCGATTACCAATGTCAACCGCGTTGTCGGCACAATTCTCGGCAACGAAATTACCAAACGCAACTGGGAAGGTTTGCCGGATGACACGGTGCACCTGCACTTCCAAGGCAGCGCTGGGCAAAGCTTTGGGGCTTTTGTGCCCAAGGGTGTCACCCTGGAGCTCGAAGGTGAAGCTAACGACTATTTGGGCAAAGGGCTCAGCGGTGGCAAAATCATCTTGTATCCGGCGGCTGCTTCCACCTTTGTCGCGGAAGAAAACGTGATTGTCGGTAACGTAGTGCTTTACGGCGCGACATCCGGCGAGGTTTTCATCCGAGGGATAGCGGGCGAACGTTTTGGGGTGCGTAACTCCGGCGTGAATGCGGTAGTTGAAGGTGTGGGCGATCACGGTTGCGAGTACATGACTGGCGGCAAAGTTGTAGTTTTGGGCGAAACCGGGCGCAATTTTGCAGCGGGTATGAGTGGCGGTGTTGCTTACATTTTGGATGAGGCGGGGGATTTTGCTACTCGCTGCAATATGTCGATGGTGGATTTGGAAAAATTGGAGGATGTTGAGGAAATTAGCGATTTGCGGCAGATGCTTCAAACTCACGTTGATTTGACTGGAAGTGCGAAGGCATCGAAGGTTCTGGCTGCGTGGGATGAGATGGTGCCGGTGTTTGTGAAGGTGATGCCGAGGGATTATAAGCGGGTGTTGCAGGCTATTGAAAGGGCGATCGCATCGGGTTTAAGCGGTGATGATGCGCTGACGGCTGCGTTTGAAGAAAACGCTCGCGATGTCGCTCGGATTGGGGGTAGTTAGGGTTCTGCGCTAGAATTCTACTCATGTAGCAAGGGTCTTTCTTGTTTGTAGCGAAGTCTAGATCCCCCCTAACCAAGGGCGGGCACGGGGGCACCGCCCCTACTAAGGGGGGGACAAGAACCTTCTCTCAAAGTCCCCCTTCTTAAGGGGGATTTAGGGGGATCTAGACTTTGCCTAAAAGCGACATTTATTGTGAATTTCTGTCTTAAGTTTTTACCAATCGGTTCTGTCTGGGAACGAGTAATGATCGTGAAAGTAGGTAAACTATGAGTGCAGCAATATTAACGACAAAACAGTACGTTGAAGAACAAGATGGTTGCTACCGCATCCTTGGGAAGCGCGTTTCTTTAGATTCAATTGTCTATGCTTTCCTGGCGGGACAATCCCCAGAAAGTATTGTTCAATCATTCCCTGTGCTGACGCTAGAAGAAGTTTATGGTGGGATTTCTTTTTATCTTGCTAACCGCCCAGCCATTGATGCTTATTTGTTTGAGGGAGAACAACTATTTGAAACCTTGAGAGAGCAAGCAAGGGAAAGTAACTCCTTACTTTATCAAAAACTCTACAGCGATCGCACCAGCCAGTTATGAAAATTCGCTTTCAAGCAGATGCAGATTTGAACCAAGCGATTGTGATGGGTATTGTGAGGCGCGAACCAACTCTTGATTTTCAAACATCAAACTTATCAAATTTAACTGGTTTGACTGATTTGGAAGTCTTGAATTTTGTAGCCCAAGAGGGTAGAGTTCTCGTTTCTCACGACAAAAGAACCATGCCAAGATATTTTGCTGAATTTGCTGCCACTCAAACCAGTTCGGGAGTGATTATTGTGTTACAAAGTTTCCCAATAGGCGAAGCAATCAACCATCTAATCAAGATATGGCAAACATCTGAAGCCGAAGACTGGGTTAATCGTATTGCATACTTACCTCTATAAAGTATGCTAGGTCGCCATTGATAAATTTCAGGTACAATTTAAGTAGTTTAATCATCCTCACCGAGATTTTGGTGACAAACCTGGTTTCTGAACCCCCATGCGCTCGCCTAAAATTATTAGATGATTAAGCAAAAATGAAGATTGTTGAACAGACTCAAACCCGTTTGCAACTAGAGGCTAAACCATTCACTGCTTGGTTTTTTGCATCGGCACAATTGATTGCTGGTCTTGCTTTTGCTTATGCCTATATAAGCACTATGCCTAACAGCAGCAACCAAGTCGCCCTAGCATCAATAGTTTTCCTCGGATTTAGTATATTGACTTTTATAAGAAGTAGTGTGGCTTCTATTATATTTGATAAGACAGTCAATCAACTTTTGTTAATTCGACGAGGTATTTTATGGAATAACCGAGAAGAATTTCCGATTTCGGAAATTTCAGCGGTTAGCTTAGTAGGATTTGGTGGACTAAATAGCGATAAATTTTGGGATATTGTAGTTAGTATTAGACAAGGAAGAAATACAGTGTCATTAGCAAACCCAAGTACAGACAAAGATAATTTGACAAGAATAACAGAAGTTATTAATGCTTTTTTGAATGACTAAAGTATGAGATGTGATTTAGCTGTACAATGCTCAAACTAGCTTGTTATAAAAATAAGGACAATATGAACTATCAACTTTATTCAGATGTCATCTTGCTGTGCAACCTTCCAGAAGAAGGACTTTATGCCGGCGATATCGGTACAGTTGTAGAACAGCATCACGTTGAAGGACTAGAAACAGGTTATAGCATTGAGTTCTTCGATCTGTTGGGAAACACAGTAGCAGTTGCCACGCTACCTGGAAGTTATTTGCGATCGCCCACAAGTGCAGATCGACCTACAGTTAGACTGGTTAATAGTTTTGCTGCGTAAGTAGAAGCAATTGTGCAATGGATAAACTAACTGAGTATCCCAAGCTAATTTAATTGAAGTCACCCCATAATTGCTGTCAACCCACCCGTGCGATATAATGTTGTTAGTGGATTGTAGAATAGCAATCAAAAAAAAGGGATAATTATGACCGTCGAACAAGCCATTTTGGAAAATGTGAAGGTCTTATCACCAGACCAGCAACAAGAAGTCTTAGCTTTCATCAAATTCTTGCAGTCCGATAAATGGGAAGATATCTATAAAGGACGGTTCAAAGAACTCCAGCAAGAAATTCGTCTGGGAATGGATGCCGCCGGGCGGGGTGAAGTAATCGATGCTGAAGATATGTTTCGGAGTTTGCGCTTAAAGCTACAACAACGTCGCACGCAAGCAGATATATGAATCGGATTTGTAGATTTACAATTCCGGCAAGTCGGGACATAGAAAGCATTATGGACTATATTGCCGATCGCAGCGGTTTCGATGCAGCAGAAAGCTTCCTGGACAGAATTAACGATAAGTGTCAAACGCTCTCGCAGTTTCCGAGTATGGGACGGAATCGCGATGAGTTAATGGAAAATGTACGGAGTTTTCCGATCGATGATTACCTGATTTTCTACAGTCCGATCGAAGCAGGAATTCAAGTTCTGCGGGTTGTTAGCGGCTACCGAGATTTAGAATATTTATTCTCTGAGTGAACTGTATCGAGTTTTTTATATTATGAAAGCGATTGAAACCACCGGAAAAATTGACGATCGAGGGATGCTTTGTATCGATCGACCCCTTGCTCTTGCCAGCCACAGCCGCGTTCGGATTATTGTTTTAGTGCCGGAAGACACTGACATCGATCCGGATGATGACCCCACTGAAACTGTCCTGGAAGGGCTTCAGCAAGGCTTCCATGAGGCAATTACCGGACAAACTCTCCCCTTGTCCCAACTGTGGAATTGATATAGAATTAGGGAAATCAACAAGCAAAATGATTCAATCCATACCGAAAATATCCATTAAACCTGGATACCGTCCCCAGTCGGATGATAAAACTCCTGAAGCTGATGCAATTGATTTTTACCTACTGCGGCAACTCACCAATTCCCAACGGTGGCAAATGGGGGCAAAATTAAATCGTTGGGCAAAAACTGTTAGCTTGCGCGGGATGAAAAAAGCTTGTCCCTCAACCTACAAAGAGCGATTTGCTCGATCGATATTAGGTAGCAAGTGGTTGCCAATTTTAACCCCCACCAGTGAGCCCTCTATGTGGACGCAAGACCCCAGCGAAATTGCTAGACTGTTGCACCCAATTTTTGAAACATTAGGTGTCTCTTATTATATTACAGGAGGCGTTGCCGCTTCTGTCTATGGCGACCCTAGAACAACACGCGATTTAGATTTAGTAATTGAATTGCTCCGGGACAATATTTTTCAATTAGTTGAAGCACTAGAAACGGCTGGTTTTTACTGCCCTCCGGGTTCGGTCAAAGATATTCAAGAGGGTAGAGGGATGGTGTTGAGCGTCACTCACATGACTTTAGTATTGAACGCTGATATTGTGCTGAATTCTAATACTGAATTCGATCGCTCAAAAATGGCAAGACGACGATTAGAAGCGCTTGACGAAGCTGGTGTAGAACAATTTTGGGTTGCTTCTCCTGAAGATATTGTGTTGGCAAAACTGCTCTGGCGGCAACAGTCTCAGTCTCAAAAACAATGGAATGATATTTTGGGAATTCTGAAAGTCCAATCTGAGAATTTGGATCGGGGTTACTTAACAGAGTGGGCCCAACAATTGGGATTGATTGATGATTTGAACCTAGCTTTTACTGAATCAGGGATTTGAGGCGATCGCAATTCGCGCAGTGCGATGGCAAAAAAGGTCGATCGATAGTATAGAAAATAGTGCAATGGATAAACTAACTGAGTATCCCAAAGTAATAGAGCATATTTTAACCGAGTATCTATAATTTTACCGCCCTCCTCAATCCGACCTCGAAACATTCTTAATTACCGACGAACAAAACGGTCATTTATTCTCCTATTATTCAATCTAAAATAGAAAATCGATGGGCTGTTTACGTTCGGATTCGCGATCGCAAATTCTGGATCGAGGAAGACTGGACAGAAGATGGGATTGCAACGGATTTGGTGCGCGCAGGGGTTCCCAAGGAAGATATCGTGTTGGCATTTCACGAACCGGGAATGCGGCAATACACCGATTTTGCAGCCGCTTCGTAGCGCTCATTTAACTTAACTCCAGCGGTTCCGAATAGACAGGCAAACCCTCCTGAAATACCAGCAATTCTACCGGTTTAATTTGCGTCCAAACTTCGTTATCAGTCAGGGGAAAAGTGGCAATAACAGCCACGCGATCGTCCTCATTTGTCAGCTCCAGAAAATCTACTTTTTCAACTGTTGCTGCGTCTTTTCCTGTAAATTTATAACTAGCTTCTAATACCTGTTTAGATAATTTATTGGATTTTTAAAATCTTTAAAATTAGAGTTATTGTGGTTAATCCCCCAATTTAGCCACCAAATCTTCACAAACAGGATTTGTCAAGTCACCGCCCAGAGTTCGTAATACGGTAGCGCCCAAAAATGCTGTAGTTAATAGCATTCCGAATAATTTATAGTCGATAGGAACTGGAAAGGATAGACTAAAAGCCAATTTTACAATTTACATTCAGCTATTCGCTTGAGAATTAACCTCCATCCAGCACTAGCAAAGCGAGCATTCCAGTACATCCAAAATGAAGTAGGAACCAGCCACGTTATCGGTAAATGCCCAACAGGAGCATCAATAGTATAATTAATTTTCTTGTAATCGATCCAATCTTTTTCACTACGCCAACCGACTCGATCGGCCAGAACAAAATAATCCTCATCCACTGCTTGATAGAGATTTGAGATCGCACTAAATCCGAAACGTCCACCACTCGCTTTAACCCAGAGCTGATCTATCTTTTTTAACTCGGAACATGGAAAATTTTGAATGTCGTTGGCTGTGAGTAGGCGATCTTGTCTGGAATCGGCCCCGGCAATTTGCAGCATTAGTTGTCTGGTTTCAATGTCGGCATCTTTCCAATCTTTCCGAGTCAGGAAGTGATGAAGTTGAGTGTAGTCAGTTGCGGTCATTAATTTTATGATTGGTTTTATATTGTAAGCAGAACTCCTAGAAGCCTCTCCTGAGCTCAACGCTGCCGATTTAGTCAACGTTTTGGCTGACGCCGATGCCCATCCTGAAAAAATTGCGATCGCATCGGGTTTAAGCGGTGATGATGCGCTGACGGCTGCGTTTGAAGAAAATGCTCGCGATGTGGCCCAGAGCCCCGGCAGTTAGGGTTCTGCGGTAGAATTCTACTCATCTAGCAAGGGGCTTAAAGCTCCTTGTGCGAGTTCTTACACACTATGCAATGGAATATCTAACTTTTAGAGAAGCCGATCGAGAGGACATACAGGCGATCGTCAATATTCACAATTCTCATGCGCGCCGTCAAAATACGTCGATCGAGCGCGGCTTTTTGCTAACACAAATTACTGAAGATGAGATTGTCCAAAGCTTAAATAATTCAGGCAGATATTTTGTGTCAGCTAAAACCGATGGGGAAATTCTAGGATTTGTGGCTATATCACAACCCAAAATATCTGATGAAATCTTGGATAAAATTATCTGGAAAGATGAGGTTTTTAAGAAAAGAGTCACAAGCGATCGGCATTTTTATCTCGAAAGAGTAGCAACCAAGTTAAATTGGATGGGTAGAGGTGTTGCTCAATTTATGTATAAAGAAATTTATCAACTTTTTCCAAATTCATTTATTTCGCTGTTTATTGTTACCCAGCCAATAGCTAATACTCGTTCCCTAATGTTTCACCAAAAACAGGGATTTGAACAAATAGGAACTTTGCAAATTGACCGATTTCTCGATTTAGAAAATTATGAATGTTTTGTGATGTTTAAAGAAACTTGAATTTATCATGAGTGAGTCTCCAAGCAGAAGCAGACATTAATCCAGCCTAACAGGAATTACCAAAAGCGAGGGAACTGTTATCTCCGCGAATTGCCATCTCAAATAACCTCGCTATAACTCCCTTGGCGGTTGTGATACTTCCCCTCCCCGCAGTAAAAATCTTTTTTCCCCAAACAAAAAGCGCCCCTATTTCTAGGAGCGCTTTTTGTCAATCTCAGACTAAAACTTAGCCATTGATAGAAGGAGCAACCAAAGCTACTGGAGTGACTTCACTAGCAGCCAAATCAAGCGGGAAG
>NZ_JAUBUJ010000124.1:4052-22404 GCF_036705405.1 Microcoleus sp. B13-B6 | reverse complement strand
TCACTAACTCCGTTGAGAGTTAGGCTAACCGTCCCTGGATAGGAGAACCTACCCATTTAGGTTAAACGAATCGCACACCGGAAACGATATTAAGTGTGGGAGTTCCTGCCCAACCCCTACTCCCCATAAGAGTAAAGATTTATTTTACTCTGCAATTTAAATGCGGATTAGCTTAACTCACATTTGTAGGGTGTGCAGTGCACACCTTACTCATAAGTGCGATCGTAATAACTCATACCATTTTAGATTTTAGACTTCGGCGTGAGCGCTCAGTCGCACAATTTTAGATTAAATTATTGGGAATAATATCATTGCCCGTTACACCGGAATGATGTTGACGGTTGACTGTTCACTGTCAACAGTCAACCGTCAACAGTCAACAGTCAACAGTGAACTAGAATTTACTATTCCGATGCTAACGGATTTGATATAACTGATTTTGTAGGGGTTGGAATCACGAGCAGACAGTTGCTTTTTTGAAACTGATATCACTGTCTCCGGGTGCTTATGGCGCGCCTTATGCCTATGTTTTTGAATCCAACACTTGCTTGAGCAGTTAATCCAAATAACCAAGTTATTGCTAATAAAATTTAAGGGTAAGGTCATGATTGCATTTGACATATAGCAATCCTTGCAGGAGTCGTAAATTTTTGATCCCACCCCAACCCTCCCCGATCCCGCTGGGAGCCCGTAAGAAATTCACAAATTATTTAGGATTGCTATATGCTGATTTCTTATCACCGGGATTAGTTTTTATTATGGGTCAATTTAGCACAGGGTTGGACACAATAGTTTCAAGTCAGATGCCATCAACTTCGACAGCATTGTTATTAAAAAATTCTGCTTCTGTTATAATGCTTTCCCTCCTTATTGCCTCATGATTAAGCAATGTAGCCGACGCAGTTCAAAGCGGGTTCCGATCGCCCTCCGAAACTAGCAAGTGTCTCAGATCACAAGGCAGATCGATCGCCCTCACTGCCCAAAAACGTAAAATTATGTAACATTAAGTAAAGAGTTATCAAAGAACTCTTGCCATATCCCTAGAAAGTTATGACAACAAAACTAAGAGCTACACACACAGAGAAAATGGAGAGAGACTTGCACCAGTTGAGGGCAGACCAAGAACTGATTCTCAATCAAGTAGACAATGCGATCGCTCTGTTCGACTCGTCTGACTGCTTAGTTTTGTTTAACAAAAAATTGGCAGGAATCTGGCAACTGTCTCCAGAATGGCTGGAAACAAAACCGAAGTGCCACTTGCTGTTTGCGGAAATTGTCGATCGGGGTTACTTGTCCCTTCAGCAGTGGCAAGAGTTTCAGCAAGCACTCGAAAAATCTCAGGATGAAAGTTTATCATTTTATTTCGAGCAATCCAATGGGGTTGGTTTGGAGGTGTGCGCCACGATTACCAACAGCGGCGGACGGCTGTTTACCTTTAGAGACGTTACGGTATACCGAAACTCCCAAGCTAGCTTGAACGCAGAAGTCAGGCGTCTGAGCTTTCTTTTAGGTTTAACCGAACGCCTGCAAAAATCTGACAGTTTGCAAGAAATAGGTCAGTTTGCCCTCACCTATTTAGTAGAGGCAATGAATGCAGCTTTCGGAGATGTCAAGGTGATTAACGGCAAGGGAAACGATCGCCAAGCGTCGGGGATTTGCAACCAAGTTTCTAGTCAATTTTTGGCTACTTACGGGGAACCCGTAGTCGCAGGAATGCAAGAATTGCTCGACAAAGGCATTCCCTACGGCATCGGTTTGCTGTGGGAAGTGGTGAAAACTGGTAAACCTGTGTTTGTCGAGGATTATGCCCAACATCCCAATGCCGTGCCGGAATTTCGGCATCCGGGAATCGGACAACTGGGCATTTTTCCGATCGCAGCTACCAACGGCACGATCATCGGAGTGCTGACGCTGGAGTCCCGCAACATCAAAAAACTGCAAGCCGCCGTCCACCAAGAAGTGCTGGAGGCTGCTTGCCGGACTCTGGGGGCGGCGATCGAGCGGGCTCAAACACAAGAGAACTTGCGCCAAGTTAATGAAGAATTAGAGTATTCTTCTCAGTTGAAATCCGAGTTTTTAGCCTCAATGTCCCACGAATTGCGGACGCCTCTCAACAGCATTCTCGGCTTTTCTGACTTGCTGCTGCGGCAAACGGCCGGACAGTTGAGCGATCGACAAATCAACTATGTAGACCTGATCGAAAAAAGCGGCCAGCACTTGTTGCAGCTAATCAACGATATTCTCGATCTTTCTAAAATTGAAGCCGGGAAAGTAGAACTAAACTTACAGCCTGTTCGCGTTCAAGAACTCGCGACAGACTGTATGAAAATGATGCAGCCGCGGGCCGACAAAAAGCGAATCGGTTTGTCTTTAGAACTCGACAACCGTATTACTAAAGTTTGGCTCGACGAACGGCGAGTGCGACAAATTGTGATTAATTTACTTTCCAATGCCATCAAATTTACCCCCGAACAGGGACAAGTTAAACTCAGCGGGCGTCTGGCCTATGGCAGCGAAATAGACGGCGACTACCGACCGGATTGTTCTCCTGTAAATGCCAGCACTCCTTATTTTTGTTTTGAGGTGAAAGACTCCGGCATCGGCATTCCTCAAGACCGCTGGCACTTGCTATTTCGACCTTTTCAACAGGTGGATTCTTCCCTGACTCGGCGTCACGAAGGTACAGGTTTGGGTTTGGCTTTGACTAAGCGATTGGCAGAATTGCACGGGGGAACTGTTTCTTTTCAATCTGTTTGCGATCGGGGAAGTATTTTCCGCGTTTGGCTGCCTTTGACGGAGATGCGTCAACAGTTGGGAAACTTTGCTTCTTGTGCTTTGGATACCAAGTTAGTTCCTGCTTCTGCGATTGCTTTACCAATTGCCAGGAAGCGGATTTTGGTTGTCGAAGACCAGCCTTTTAACCAAATGTTAATTTCTGAGGTGATGGAATTGGAGGGGTACGGGGTAGAGATACTCGCCGATGGTTCGGCTATGGCCGATCGTATTCTCGCCGCCTCTGCAGCCCCGGAGTTGCTGCCGGATTTGATTTTGATGGACATTCAGTTGCCGGATGTTGACGGCTTTGAGTTGATGCGCCGAGTTAAAGCAGATCCTGTCTGGGATTCGGTACCGATGATTGCGGTGACGGCGATGGCGATGCCCGGTGACAGTGAGCGATGTTTGGAAGCTGGCGCTTCTGCTTATTTGAGCAAGCCACTGGATTTGAATTTGGCGATCGCTACAGTCCGTTCTTTTCTCACTTAAACAGCATTTATACAAAGCTTCTCAAAGTAACTCTTAGCTGGCGCGGGATGAGAAAAGCTTGTCCATCAAAGTGCCAACAAAAATTTGCTTGAAATGATTGAGACGCGCTATATAATAGATAATGACGGGATTCAGACATCTAGAAAATAATCTCCTAATGATAGCTAAATGCACGTTATCAGTCGGAAAAAATTAAGAGACTACTGCCAAAGTCACGCTGATTCCTGCGAAGCGCTCGATGACTGGTATAAAATTGCCAGTAAAGCAGCCTGGAATAATCTTGTTGAAGTTCAAGCTGTTTATCTCAAAGCTGAAGCAGTTGGAAATTTTACCGTTTTTAATATCAAAGGAAATAAATATCGCTTAATCGCGAGTATTAACTATGAGAAGCAAATTATTTATATAAAATACGTTTTCACTCACGCCGAGTATGATAAGGAAACCTGGAAAAATGACTATTACTTTTGATCTAAAAATTTACAGTAGCTTGCTCTCTCAATATCAGCCTCGAATTATCAAAACTGAAGAGGAAAACGAGATATTTTTGGAAATTGTTGAAGAATTACTCTCACGTCCAAATCTGACTCCAGAAGAAGATGCGCTGTTGGAACTGCTGGTAAAACTGATTGAGGATTTTGAAGATCGGCACTATCAAATTAATACATCAACGCCAAAGTCAAGGCTGCTGCATTTGATGGATGCTCGGAGTCTAGAAGCAGAGGATTTAGTAGAAATTATGGGTTCGAGTGAGGCGGTAGTTGAGGTAATTAACGATCGGCTAGAAATCACTAAGAAACAAGCTGAGGCTTTGGGGAGGTTTTTTCACGTCGATCCGGGGTTGTTTTTGTTCAATTAAGCGATCGCACTCTGTAATTTCCCGGAGGGCGATCGCATCCAAGTAGATTGATTTGATGAGGGTGGGGGCGATCGCGTCTATTTACTTGAAGAGATTGTAAACTGCTGCTATCTGCTCACCAGCTACTTCTTGCGGTACATCTTGCGATTTCTTTTCATGTCCATCACGGATATACAGCTTATCTCCATACCATACTGGCTGATCACCAGCCCTTACCTCAATCATTAATACTGTGCGATCCATATATGTGATGGGAGTTACCTTTGTATTAACCGCTGTTTTTAACCATTCAGGTAATTTTGAATCACGAATTTTTCTAGTAATGAAAAGACCGTAATCATCAATGTCAGTTCCTTTAAGAGATGCTTCTCTCTCTAAACCCACGATACCAAATGAGTAAAACCGAGGGGCTACAATATTGTCTAAACTTTCAATGCGTTGAGTATCTTTTTCTTTGTCAGACACGCCGATAAATATGTACCCTTTCTGTCCTTTGCCTAAATTTGCCATTGCAGCAATATTTTGGAGAATTTTATCAAAATTTTCATCATCAAATTTTCTCTTCTTTTCGTCTAAACTATAAAGCCCTTGTTTAAAATCATAATTAGGAGCCTCAGTTTTTGAGCGTCTCAAGTAAACTTCAAAATCTACAGCATATGACCCACTACTACGAGTCGAACTATTTGATGGTTTAAAATAATTTTGCACCAAGCCTTTAGTAAGATTTAGGTTCTGAGTTCTATTTGCTGTTGTGGTAGTTGGACTCATTTTAATCTTGTCAATCAAGCCCGATACAGCCTTAAAAATTTGCTCATAGTCAAATGGCTCTTGTGAGTTTTTTATAATAAGATCGTAAAAAGTCATAAACAACGTATAAAAAGGTTCTTTTACTGGATTTCCTACTCCTGGACGACGGCTCAATATATTTCTTAAAAAGTTTTTTTCGTTATCGACTGCTGAGGCTTTAATTGCATTTTTGATATGGGATAGAACCGTTTTAATATCTAGTTTCAGATTGTCTGATCCATATCTAGCAATTCCTAGTTGGATTTCATCTAACTTATTATCTTCGCCTTTTCCATAGTAAGAGTCGAAGTTTTCTTTACTAGCTGCAAAAGGCTTTCCCAATGCTACAGAAAGTATTATGTCTGCTATTAGCTGCTCATCTTCGCTGTCCCGTAAACCAGAAACACGTAAAACCCCTTGACGACACCAAAATGTATCTTCCGCAAGCACTCCATAGCCTAGATCGATGGATTTAGCATCAATACTAATTTCGGGCATATCTGTGAGTGGCAGTTCTTCTTTGGAGACATCACCACGAATTTCAGAAGCAAGTTGTCTCACTAATCCTGAAAATTCTGTTGTCACTCCTGCTTGTCTTACTTCTTGAGCTGATAAATGTTTACCATTGGAGTTAATTCTGTTAAAGATATCTTCAATTTCTGTAATCGAATTTGCTCTATAAATTGTGACCGCTAGGGAATATTCTAAAAACTTAGCACACTCATCAGAATCCAAAAAACTTGGTGGGTTGTTTTCAGGATATGTAGGTTTAAATACACCTTACTGACATAACTGATTGGCAAAGGGATGTTTAGTTAAATCAAAATATTTTTCGTGAACTGTAAACTGATTTTCAATAAAACTGAATATTGCATTAAGTCTTTGCATTCCATCAATTATTTCATATATATCTTCTCCTTCACTACTTTTGAATTTTCCAAGTAAAATCAATGGAATTGGATAATTCAGTAATAAACTCTCTATGAGACAAGCCTTTTCCGCTTTTGTCCATACAAGCTTGCGTTGATATCTACGGTTGACGATTAACTTTTTTGTTCTATAAAGTCGGTACAACTCTAATACACTTATACCTTTTGGAGTAATGCTCATAATATCTCTGTTTTCACTATGAATATTTAACTCTAATTGCAGCCATTGAGCTAATAGTTAGACGCTAGTTCTGTTTCTCTCATACAAGTATGATATCACACACCTCATAATAGGGTTAGCTATTTTCTTATTTGTGCAAGCATTACAGCGTACTCATCAGATAAGGCACAAATTGACGCTTAGTAGAGAACACAATTTCAGCAAGAAGCTGAAAAAATTAACATTAATTTCATTTCCACGCTCAAAGCAATCGTCCAGATAGCGATCGCACCCCTCATCCCTCCTATAAAAATGCAACAGCGATCGCACTCACTCCTCAAAAGAATCATCCCCAAGCAATTCCAACAACTCATCCCAAGAACAGCCAAACCTTTCCTTAATACGGCTAACTGAATCTATGTGTATCTTCGCCATTGGCTGCATTGCATAACGGCGAAGCGTAGCATAGATAACACCAGAACGCAAGGCCAATTCGTTGATGCTTCAGCTTCGTTGCTGGCAAAGCTCTTTAACTCTGACTTTCACTCTGTACCTATTCATCAGTTTATTAGCATTTCTATATTAAAGCTATAATCCTGGCAATTAAGCGTTGATGATTATGCGCTAGCGCTATAGCGATAAAGATATTGACAGATATTTATCGAGTTAAATACGATTAATTTGTTCAGCGAAAAGCCACAACTTTTTCTGAAACAAAACAGTCAAAAGCCAGCGCCTCTACCTACCAAGTGTCCGCGCTGGCTCTGGCTCCCTTATGCAATGGAGATAAAACCATTATGACTTACAAAGAGTGCCTCAAGCCTTGGGCGGTTGCCCGTTTGCTTCCTAATTTGCAATGGGCGATTGTCGGGCGATACCGCAATCGATCGGATGCTGACGGACATCTTCAGTTGTGTCGCCAGCGAGTCCCCGATATCCGATTGAAAGTTGTGTTTGCTTTGCCCGATCGCACTGATTTGACACCTCATGGCCGATAACCGATCGTAGGAATCGGTTTTTTAGGCAGAACTTACGCACTCCCGACAAAGAAACCGGGTTTTTTACCTAATCTGCGGACTACAGCAGAGGATTTTCGTAAAAAAACCCGGTTTCTGGCCACCCGTGCGTCCAAGACTATTAGGGAAAAAGAAAACAGCCCTACGTGAGGCTGTCTTCGATCGCACTATTGTATTTGCCACTGCTGGGCCTCCGACTTTCCAACTGCCACTAATCCTGGGTTCACTGCCACAGAGGTGTAATTTATTACATTTCATGATGCGAAACGCTAAACTCAATAGTAGAGAAATTTTAGATTCAATGTAAAATCAACTTATATTAACCTAACTCAACTATTTCGGCGATCGATCGGGGACATCTCTTTTCAGGAACGAGGGGAAAGACTAAAGAATACAGCACAATCAGTTCTGGACGCTATTAGACTAAAGAAACCGGGTTTTTTACCCCGATTAAAAGTCTTCATGCAGTATTTTCGGAAAAAATCCGATTTCTAGGCGATCGTAAGTCAATCGTAGCTAAATACCTCAATCCTTCGTCCTTGCCGATCGGTGGCAAAACTTTACCTATCATATTCCATGTCAAACAAGTCGCCCTGCATCATGTTGGTTGATGACGAGCCAGCTAATCTGATTTTACTGGAAGAGTTATTGCACCTCAAAGGATACGCTACAGTATCAGTGCTATCTGGTCATGAAGCGCTCTCCCTTGCCCGCGCCTCTCGACCCGATTTAATTTTACTAGATATTATGATGCCGGAGATGGACGGTTTTGATGTGTGCGAGATCCTGCGGAAGGATACGGCATTGCAAACTGTACCGGTGATTTTTTTAACTGCCCTCAATGACGATATGTCTCGCATCAAAGGGTTAGAAATGATGGCCGATGATTATTTGACAAAGCCTTTTAACAGTCGTTTGTTGCTGGCAAAAGTTGAAAATATTTTGCAGTTGAGTCAAATGCGATCGCAAGCTGTATCTTCCCAATTCAACCAGCAGGTAAAAGAGCAAAGCAAACGCCAAATCGCCGCCGCTTGGGAAGCCAACGAATATCTGTCAGAAAAATTTCAGCTATTTGTGCCAGAGCAAATTCTGGAGCGAATTGCGCCGCAAGGAATAGAATCTATTCAGTTGGGCAATGCCACAGAAGAAGAGCTGACTGTTTTATTTTGCGACATTCGCGGGTTTACTGCGATCGCCGAATCTCAACAAGTTCGCGAGACTTTTGAATGGTTGAACGCTTTTTTTACTAAAATGAACGAGTGCATAACGTCTCACGGCGGGTTTATTGACAAATACCTAGGCGATGCAATCATGGCAGTATTTGACCAGCCAAATTCTCACGCCATGAATGCGATCGAAGCCGCAGTAGCAATGCAAGAAACTTTGCAAGAATTTAATGCCAGTCGCCACAAATACAATTTAGAATCTCCCGTCAATATTGGTACGGGAATTAACACAGGTATCGGCATGATCGGCACTTTAGGTTCCGATCGCCGCATGGACTCTACAGTCATCGGCGATGTGGTAAATACAGCTTCTCGGTTAGAAAATTTAACTAAAATATACGGCTGCCAAATTATTGTTAGCGAAAATGCCATTGTTCATGCGAGAGAATTTCTAAATGGCATAAGTCTCAACTCAAACTCAAAAGAAAGTCTATTATTAAAGTGCGACTTAGAAGTGGAAACACAGGAGAGTATTATTTCTACTTCTGGGGCGACTGCTGCTGACAGCCATTTGCCCCGCAACAATTATTACTATCGCTGGATCGATCGAGTAACCCCGCGCGGCAAGCAGGAAGCTATTGAAATCTACGAAATCTGGAGTGCCTCCTGTCCCGACTCTGAGGCAAAGCAGCTTACCCAGGGTTTATTTGACAAAGGAATTCAAGGATGGCAATCCGAAAGATTTGTCGCCGCCTTGGGATATTTTCAGCAACTAATCGAACAAAACCCTGCTGATACAGTCGTAAGTTTTTATATCAACCGCTGCCAGGAAAAACTAGGTTTTATACCTGTAAGTAACCGCTCAGAAATCAACTAAATAGAACCAGTTCGTACTGAGGATTTCAGTCCTCTTTATTACCGCAAATACCAGCTAAGGAATGAGAATTAAATAACTTACAATGCGTGATGGTTCTTGTGGGATGGGCGTCCCGCCCGTCCAGAAAGGGCGGGCTCTTAGCCCCAACCCCTACTCCCCACTTTCAAGAGTGTAAATTATTTAATTCGCGATCCTAAGCTAAAATAATCCCGTTCCTGGTGAGGACTGAAGTCATCTTTCTTAGCGCAAATAAGGACTAAAGTCCTGGCTACGAACCTATACCAATTATGAAAAGTAGGCTAGCATCTGTAGGGACACGGCATTGCCGTGTCCGGCGCAGGGAGTAGGACACAACATTGCGGTTTAGTATCAACTTAACGTACAACTAATAGTCCGGCAGGGGTTTCAACCCCCGCCTCAAAGCTAAAGTCCTCTTGCATAGGACTAATGAGTTCTTCAGTCCTCTTTGAGAGGACTTTAGCTATTAGACAGGGAATTCATTCCCTGGCGGACTGGGCGGACTGACAGCTTAAGTTGACGCCAATGGGCAATGCCGTTTCCCTACTTATCTACGAACAAATCAAAGCACTCTAATTTTAGACCCTTAAACAGTCGTCAAAACTTGCTCTCTCAACTTCCCTATCAACTCATTCACCCCCCCCGCATTCAAACGGTAACTCAGAGGATGACCGATTAAATAAGCCGAACTTTCAAACAAAACATCAATTTCCACCAAACCATTTTCCCGCAAAGTTTTGCCAGTCGAAACCAAATCCACAATTGCCTCCGACATACCCGTAATCGGCCCCAACTCCACAGAACCGTAAAGCGGCACAATTTCCACCGGCAAATTCAAATTGTGAAAATATTCCCTTGCACAGTGTACGAACTTAGAAGCAACTCTACCGTGAGGAGGCAAATCCACAGTTCGTCGATAAGAACTAGATTCCTTCACCGCCACCGACAGCCGACACTTGCCAAATTTTAAATCAATTAAATTGGCAACTTTCGGCTTTTTTTCCCGCAAAACATCATAGCCAGCAATCCCCAAATCCGCTTGACCGTATTCCACATAAACCGGCACGTCGTGCGTCCTTACTAGCAAAGCTTTGGCAGTGCCCGTCGGGTCATAAATTTGAAGTTGTCGGTTAGAGGAATCGAGAAAAGCACTGAAGTCTAATCCAACCGATTTAAACAGCCGAATGCTATCTCCTAACAGTCCGCCTTTGGGAAGTGCAACAGTAATCATGTCAATTTTTAGAGTGTAAATTTCTAAATTTTAGAAGGGGGCGATCGCGGGCTAAGCAGAAACAGCTTTTACCAAACTCAGAATAACACATAGAGTTCATAGCGAAAAATAAATTTCGGGTCTTGCTAGATCATTTCTTTGGGTATATAGCAATCCTAAATCAGTTGTAAAAATATGTAGGGGTAGTGCTAAGAGTGCCTACCCCAGCCAAGGCGGGGCAACCGGGCGTGGGTTTTGCCCCTACAAGAATTACACAAATCATTTAGGATTGCTATATATTATATTTAGTAAGTTTTTATTTCGTCACGTTTTTCAAGGGCGGTCGGTATGGAAAACAATCAAGAATTTGACGGAAATTTTCACAGTGTAGACCCGGATTCCCTGAAAAAAATTACAGTAGATGAAATCCTCTCAGGCGGTGGTGTAGAGAGGGAGGAAATGGACTATACAGTAGCTGTACCTAGCGCTAACCAGGCTAGGGTTCCCAGGGACAGAGGCTTCTCATCTCATGTGGAATCAAGCGTGTTCGATCGCGCCCCCCGATCGAAGTTTGCAGAAAAACGCGGAACGCTGGGAGGCTGTTAATGTAAAATGCTTGCAGAGGCTGGTGCAGACAACGCGGCGATCCTCTTCGTTGGCGTAGCCCCCGTAGGGGCGGGCTTCGCTAACGTGCGATAGCCATTGTGTGTCACGCTTTTGTGTATTCAACTCTAAAACTTAAACTTTAACGGGCGATCGCCAATAGCTGACAGCTAAACTATGACCGAATTAACACTTGTTATTGGCAACAAAAATTATTCCTCTTGGTCGCTGCGTCCTTGGCTGGCGATGAAACAAGCTGGACTAGAATTTGCCGAGGTGAGAATCCCCTTATACTGCCCGACAGCCCATGAGGAAATTCGGCGCTATTCTCCATCGGGAAAAGTACCAGTTTTAATCGACGGCGACCTGAAAGTGTGGGAATCTTTAGCAATTTGCGAATACGTTGCAGAACGCTTTGCTAATGATTTGTGGCCGGCAGATGTAGCGGAACGGGCGATCGCCCGTTCCATCTGTGCCGAAATGCACGCAGGGTTCCTAAATTTGCGCGCAAATATGCCGATGGACTGCCGCAACCGCTATCCGGGAGAAGGGAGGACTCCCGGTGTAGAAGCAGAGATCGATCGCATCTTTGCCATTTGGCGCGAATGCCGCCAAAAATTCGGAACAGGCGGCGATATGCTGTTCGGGAAATTCACAATTGTTGACGCTATGTTTGCCCCAGTAGTGATGCGTTTTATCACCTACGGAGTCAAATTAGATTCAGTAGCAAAAGCTTATGCGGATGCGATTTTGGCCTTGCCTGCCATCCAGGAATGGGTAGCAGCAGCTTGCAGCGAATCGGAAAGTATTGCCCACTTGAAAAATTAGCAAAAATCAGTTTACTTAACTTAAAATCTCAAATTTTAAGTCTCAAATATGAAATCAGGATGCGGATTCTTTTAGTTGATGATGAAGTTGAGTTGACTGACCCTTTGAGTCGAGTTTTAAGCCGCGAAGGTTATACAGTTGATGTGGCATTTGACGGAGCAAGTGGCAGCAATTTAGCCATGCAGGGCAATTACGATTTACTAATTTTGGATTGGATGCTGCCGAGACAAACCGGACTCGCAATTTGCCAGAAGTTGCGATCGCAAGGACGGAATACGCCAGTGCTATTTCTCACCGCCAAAGATACCGTAGACGATCGCGTACAAGGACTCGACGCCGGTGCAGACGACTATTTAGTCAAACCTTTTGAACTGCGAGAACTGCTAGCCAGAGTCCGCGCATTACTGCGGCGGCCTCCTACTTTTGATGCCGAGGTTGCTGTCGGGCGGCTGCAAGTTGCAGATTTACAGCTAGACTACGACAATCAATTAGCTTATCGGGGCGATCGTACAATTGACTTATCAGAAAAAGAATGCCAGTTATTAGAATACTTAATGCGCCATACCGGTCAATTGCTAACACACGAACAAATCCACCAGTATTTGTGGAGTGAAGCAGAAAAACCCAGCAGCAATGTATTAGCCGCTCAAATTCGCCTGCTGCGCCGCAAAATAGAAGCCCCGGGCGAATCGGTGCTAATTCACACAGTCTACGGCAGAGGCTATCGCTTTGGAGAAGCCAGTTAATAATAATAGGGATTTCCCAAAAATCTGGTAGGGCTTCATGCACACCTCACCTGCCGCATATATAACTTTATCTACTTTCGGGAAAACTTGGGCTAGTTTTGTACAAATATTATCTTTGGTCAGGAAAGTGTGCACCCTAAACCAGCCGTTACAGATGTTGACAAACCAAAGTAATTACTGTCACCTCCGGCGGACAAAATAGCCTCCCGGGCGCATAAGTCCCCAAACCGCGATTCACGTACAGCCAATTACTCCCCACCTGATGCAAACCGCTAGCCCATTCCCAGTGAGTAACTACTCGATCGCAACCCGACAGCAAAGGAATGAACTTTCGGATTCGTTGAGGAATAAAATAGCCAATTTTTCTGACCCAAGCGTACAAAGGGCCGATACCGGGAATAACGATTTGACCGCCGTGAGTGTGTCCAGAGAACTGCAAATCAATTCGCCAATTTTGCAGCTTTTCAGCAGTATCAGGATTGTGAGACAAGACAATGCGAGGAATCGCGGGATTTATGGATGCCATTACAGGTTTAGGCGCAAAATCCCCCGACCAAAAATCAGCCAGCCCAACTAAAGCCAATTCAGACCCCAAAGGATAGATTGCTTCGTTGTACAAAACCCGAATTCCGACGCTATTTAAAGCATTAGCAACCTCTGTTTTTGCCCCTGGCCAATAGTGGTCGTGATTGCCCAAAACCGCGTAAATTCCCACTCGACTTTGCAAGTTTTTCAATCGCTGCACTAAGCCGTAAATAGGTGCGGGATCGTAGCTAATAAAGTCACCAGTTAAAAAAATCATGTCTGGTTCAGCTTCATTGGTCGCAGCAATCGCCTCTTCTAGCAACCATTCCGACAGCCGCACCCCGTCATAGTGAAAGTCAGTAAGCTGTACAATTTTAGTACCGGATAGATTTGCTGGAAGATTGGCGATTGGTATTGTTAAATGCTCTACTCGCAGTTTCCCAGTTAATAACCTGTGCATAAATCTAAGGTTTATTGATGACAGAGCGCCACCTCTAGCTTAGCAAATAAACCAGCAAGACTGCCAAACTAGATATTCTTCCCTTTTCCTTATATCCTCTGACTAATTACTACAGTCCGGGACGCAAAAATTCGGATTTCCTCACCAGAATTGAAACAGAAATGCCCAATCTTCAGTTATGCTTCCTTGCAAAAATGTTTGGGTCTTACGCGCCCAACTAATACAGCATTTTTATCATATTATGACTTGCATGACAAGCGGTTTAAAACGCGCTCAATCCTCTTCAGAGTGGCATTCCCCGCCCCGCATCTATATGCTTTTGGCAATTGTCAAAGCTGAGAATTGCACCGCATCCCCATCGCATCGGCATACCACACGGGGATTGCCCCTACCAAACACTATCTTATGACTAATGATTTATTACTGAGTAGGTGGAAATAAACATGGCGTGGGTGAGGCAGGGTGTTGCATTAATAATCAACTGTGGCTAGTATATATTATTGCGTTACCCGCCCCTAAGATATTTTATTTTTTTCTCCCGTCTGCCTACTTGTTAACTAATAACTTTTGACGAAAGCCGCTTCTTCTCAATATACTGCTGGTGGTAATCCTCTGCCATATAAAATTCACCAGCAGGTTTGATTTCGGTGGCAATATCTTTGTCGTATTTACCGGAAATTTGCAATTTTTGTTTGGAGATGCGCGCGGCTTTTTCTTGTTCGGAATTGTGATAAAAAATCACCGACCTGTACTGTTCGCCTCTGTCGGGGCCTTGGCGATTGATTTGGGTAGGATCGTGACAGTTCCAGAATACATCTAGCAGTGCTTCGTAACTCACCTGCGATCGATCGTACTCTATCAGCACTGATTCAGCGTGACCGGTGACTCTGGCGCAAACATCCAGGTAGCACGGATTCGGCCAGTGGCCTCCTGTGTAGCCCGCAGCAGTCGAGACGACACCCGCAACGGCGCGAAACTTGTGTTCAACTCCCCAAAAACAACCGGCGGCAAATGTGGCTTTTTCCATCGTGTTACTCATCGTATTGGGTTGAAACTTGGCAATAAATTATGCTTGACATATTCCCATTAGTGTGCATTCCCAAACTAATCGCGGCTGTACGTAGTTTAGCAAATATTGCCGCGCTTTTTCCAAGGGCTCTAAGGGCGATCGACTAATTCCGCCTGCCAAAAATTGCTGCCAGTAACAGTGCTGTAAATAATCGATTAACCACAACTGAGATTCAGTATCTAAAGTTTTATCAATTTCCTTGGCCAATTCCAAAGCAGAGCGCAGATTTTGAGGCAACTGCTTCACCTTTTGCAGCAAATCATCGGGTATTGATTGCAGTTGCTGCCAAATAGAAATCGCCTCCCCAGGACTGCCCTGAGCCATCCCCAGTACCTCGGAATGATTCAAAATCTCCGCGAATCCAGCTTGCTGCAAAACTTGTGCCATTGCTTCGGGATTCAGCCGTGAAAACTGGACTTTTTGACAACGGGAAATCAAAGTTGGTAGCAAACCTTCCACAGTCGGAGCAATTAAGATTAGCGCTGCTTTTCCCGGTTCTTCCAATGTCTTCAACAAGCCGTTAGCGGCTCCCTCACCCATTGTTTCTGCTTGTTCCAAAACTACGACTGAACGCGCAGCTTCTAGCGGCGGTCTGCTGAGAAAATCACCGATTTCTCGAACTTGTTCTAAGCGAATTTGTGGTGGTGCTTTCCGCTTTAAACCTGCTTCCTCTGCTTCCTTTGGCGTAAGCCGTTTGCCTTGGTTCATATAAGTTGGTTCTACCCAGAGTAAGTCTGGATGATTTCGCTGTCTCACGCGATTTTGCACGGAGGCTATTAGTCGGGTTTCGGGAATATTGGCTGAGAATAAAAGCTCGATGAAACACTGAGCTGCTAAACTTTTGCCGATGCCGTTAGAGCCGACAAATAAATAACCAGGAGCAATTCGGTTTCGCTCGACTGCTTGAGTTAGCAATTCTACTGCTCGCTCTTGTCCGATTAATGATGTAAAATAATTCATGTTTGCTCAGGAAGAAGGAAGTTCGGCAACGAACAGGCAAGATGCCTGTTCCACAAAGAGTGAATTTTCTTGTGGAACAGGCAAGATGCCTGTTCCTAAACAAGTAATTGAGAATGTTACAATATCTCAGATGTAACGGATGTCAGGATGAAGGAAGAAGGAAGAAAATCTAGGGTTTCAGCAATTAATAACATATTAAGCGTCGGGGGTGGTTGCTATAATAATACCAAAAGGTTATTGTGGTTTAATAGACTGCTAAATAATTGTTTTGAGTTAAGAAGTTAAATTGTAAGTTGCCGGAGCCGGACACGGCAATGCCCAAGGCGTGTCAACTTAAGCTTTTAGTCCACCAGTCCTCCCGCCCACCCGTCAGTCCGCCAGGGAATGAATTCCCTGTCTAATAGCGAAAGTCCTCTAAAAGAGGACTAATGAGTTCTTCAGTCCTCTTTTAGAGGACTTTCGCTTTGAGGCAGGGGTTTAAACCCCTGCCGGACTATCGGTTTGACGTTAAGTTGACACGCCTTGGGATCTTGGAGTGTCCCTATAGATTGTGTTACCCTATTTTTCAGAATTGGTATTATTTAAATATCCCCAAGCTTCTAAGCTGCGAGTTACAATAGCTTGAATTTCCTGAGCGACTTCATATTCAGGCAGATCGGCATTTATGCGGACAATTCGAGATTTATTTTCCTCGGCTAACTCCGCAAAACCTTGCTGCACAAGGCGGTGAAACTTCAAATCAGCTTGCTCGATCCGATCGCACCCTCCCCGAGCCCTTACCCTCGCCAAACCCTCCTCCACATTAATATCCAGCCACAAAGTCAGATCGCTTTCCAAGCCGCCGGTGGCAATTTCATTCAACTGCTTAATTAAATTTAAATTAAGACCGCGGCCGTAGCCCTGATAAGCAATCGTAGAGTCAGTAAAGCGATCGCATAAAACAATCGTTCCCTTAGATAACTCGGGTTTAAGAAAAGTTTCGACGTGCTGAGCGCGATCGGCAGCATACATGAGTAATTCTGCTCGATCGGATACAGATTCGCCCCCATCTTGTTTCAGCAGCAAATGTCGCAGTCCCCTTCCCAGGTCAGTACCCCCCGGTTCGCGAGTAGCCACCAACGGGACTGTGAGAAAGCAACTTGCTTGCAGGAACTGTATCAGGCGCTGCATTTGCGTAGTTTTACCGGCACCTTCAACCCCCTCAAACACGATAAGTTTACCCTTCATTGCCCTAACTTCCCATTTGAATAAAATAAATCCATATTGTTCTGTAGATCGGTTCTAGGTTCGGTATGATAATAAAGTCTAAATGCCTCACGGCTGGAGTTTTCTATGGCTCGCTATACTGGTTTTTTTATCGTTGCCGTTCCGATCGACCGTCTGCGTCAATCCCTGATTGAAATTTTAGAGTCATGCAATCTTGATATTATCTACAATACAGGAGATTCCGTCATGGCTCGCGAACTTCCCGGTCAAGTTTCGATCGCCAAACTTGTCACCGCAGAAGTCCTAATTGAGAAAAACACGGCCAGCGACTCAGAGGTTCGCATGAACTTCGTGATTAAAAACGAAGAACTGCCCCTGCAAACCAACAACCACTGCCGTCAAATGTTCGAGCTAGTGAGTCGTTCCGTTATGAACAACAATAATTGGCGACTCTTGGAAAGTATGGCACTGTAGCCATTAGTCAGTCGATTTTACATTTTAGATTTTAGAGTGACTCCACAGATAAATCTGGGGCCTCGAACTAACGTCGAAACTTCTTTGGTTTCGACTCCTGGTGTGGGGGGCTTGTATCCGTCTTGGGATGAGGTCATTAGTCATTACTTTCTAGCTAATGACCAATGACCTCGTACTTTTATTGGTCATCCCTAAATTTAAGCTCGAAATCCCCGGCGCAAAAACAAAGAATTTGTAACCACGCTAACAGAACTAAAGGCCATAAATGCTCCGGCCGCCGCAGGACTGAGTAGAATTCCGGTTGCAGGCAGCAAGATACCCGCAGCCACCGGAATTCCCAGAGTATTGTAACCAAAAGCCCAAAATAAATTTTGGCGAATCTTATTAAAAGTAGCGCGCCCCAGCTCGATCGACTCAACAACATCCATCAAAGCATTTCGCATCAGCACAATTTGAGCAGTCTCAACTGCCACATCAGTACCACAGTGTAAACCGATACCGACATCAGCTTGAGCCAAAGCCGGCGCATCATTGATACCATCTCCCACCACAGCCACTTTACAGCCTTGGGCTTGCAAAGTCGCGATCGCCCTCGCCTTCCCCTCCGGCCGCACCCCGGCCAAAACATCAGCCGCCGTCAAATCTAGCTGCTGCGCCGTCGCCGCCGCCGCCGACGGCGTATCCCCCGTCAGCATCATCACCCGCAATCCCATGCCCCGCAAACGTTCCACCGCAGCCTTAGCATCCGGCCTCAGAGTATCTTTTAGCCCGATTACCCCCAGCAAAACGCCCTCAGAAGCCACGTAAACCGCCGTTTTGCCTTGCAAAGACTCCGACAATTCCGTCGCCACAGCGACCCCCTGCTCCTTCATCCACTCAGCATTCCCCGCGAACACCCGTCGGCCCTCCACCAAAGCCGAAACCCCCAAGCCCGGTTCGGTGCAGAAATCCTCAGCAGCTAGCAGCGGCAAACCTTGCTGTTGAGCTTCCAGCAAAATCGCTGCGGCGATGGGATGACAAGCGCCCCTTTCCACCGCCGCCGCAATTTGCAGCAGTTTTGAGTCAACCCGGCCAGCAACTCCATCAATTGTGGAACAGGCATCTTGCCTGTTGCCAGAAACCCCATCAATTGTGGAACAGGCATCTTGCCTGTTGCCAGAAACCCCATCAATTGTGGAACAGGCATCTTGCCTGTTGCC
>NZ_JAUBUJ010000124.1:553-3952 GCF_036705405.1 Microcoleus sp. B13-B6 | reverse complement strand
AGAAACTCCATCAATTGTGGAACAGGCATCTTGCCTGTTTCCAACATTAATATCTGAGTTCATATCCAACTCAGAATTCTGGAAAAGCGGCAAATAATCTGTGAGTGTTAGATTTCCGGTTGTCAGAGTGCCAGTCTTGTCAAAAACCACCGTATCTAATTGATGCACCCGTTCTAAAACATCACCACCGCGAATTAAAAGCCCGCGCTCCGCCCCGATGCCAGAACCAACTAAAATTGCAGTTGGGGTAGCCAGTCCCAAAGCGCAAGGACAAGCAATCACTAAAACTGCGATCGCCAATTTCAAACTCAAAAGCAAAGGCGATTGATAATGGATAATTGGCAATTCATTTCCCATGCCCAATGCCCCATGCCCGATGCCCGATGCCCCATGCCCGATGCCCATTGCCCCATGCCCCATATCCATTGCCCCCTGTCCTAAAAGCACAGAAGGCCAAATATGAGTGCCGGCAAAATACCAAAATAGAAAAGTTAAAAGCGATATTGCCATTACCCCATACACAAAATATCCCGCGACAGTATCAGCTAAATTTTGAATGGGCGCTTTGCGAGTTTGGGCTGCCTGCACCAAAGCCACCATTTGAGCTACAGTTGTTTCCTTACCGGTGCGAGTTGCCCGCATCACAACTGCCCCGGATTTATTGATAGTTCCGGCGGCAACTGTATCTCCTGGTTGCTTCAAAACCGGCATTGATTCGCCAGTCAGCATCGACTCATCTATGGTTGTTTTGCCTTCGCAGACTTCACCGTCTACCGGTATTTTTTCCCCTGGCAAAACTTGCAGCCATTCTCCGACTCGAACGCGATCGGCTGGAATTTCAATGTATTGTGGATCGTAGACCTCTGATGTCGAGTTTAAAGGCAATTCTTCCGATCGCAAATCTAAAGTCGGGAGTTTAAAATCTACTAAGCGGGCTTTCGCAGGCTGCAATGCGATTAAAGCTTGCAAAGCTGATGCAGCGCGCCGTCTGGCTTGCTGTTCCAGAGTTTTGCCCAACAAAATAAAGCCCAGCAGCATCACAGGTTCGTCAAAAAAGCACTCCCATCCCATCCGTGGAAACAGCAGCGCCGCGTTGCTAGCGGTGTAAGCTGTAACAGCGCCTAAAGCTACCAAAGTATTCATGTTGGGTGCATTTCGCCACAAACTGCGGCACCCGTCAACGATAATCGGGCGGCCCGGTACCAGCAAAGCGAGGGTGGCGAGTCCCCAGTGAAACCAAATATTGCTGAGAATTGGGGCTTTTGTGCCGAGTACGTGACCTAAACCGGATAAAATAATTAGGATTAGGGCGATCGTCAATTGCTTGATTTGCTGTCGAATTTCTTGCCCCCGCCGTTCAATTGTTGCCGCTTCTGCTTCCCGCTGATTTTCACCACAACGAGACTGAGAGGGAAATCCATTATCAGTCAACTTTTTAGCTAAAGCCTCTGCATCGACAGCCCCCGGTTGACACTCAACCGTAGCGACTTCTACGGCCAAGTTAACGCAAGCTGAAATTACGCCTGAATACTGCATAAGTTGGCGTTCCACAGCTTTCGCGCAGCCGGCACATTTCATCCCGCCGACATCGAAAGTAACAAGTTCTGGCGGTGATTCGTTAACTGGTATGATTTCTGGTTGAATTTCGGGGATTGTTTTGGGTAGAAATTGCATGGTTTTTTTTGGTATTGATTAAATATTTCGGCGCTTCTGAAAGGGTTTAATGCACTGTTTAGACAAATGTCTATATTTTTATCATAGATAAATATTGTGGCATCTTCCAAAAGTGTTAGTTTTTTTTAATTCTTATTAGTTGCAGGCGGTTAATTCCGCATTTTGGCAGGGGTTGAAATTAATCGGGGACTGCGGGTTTAATGCTAAGACACGCCTTGGACACGGCAGTGCCGTTTCCCTACTTGATATAATGGCGTTGCTGAATTAGGGTATGATACGGGCAAAAATACGAGAGGGGAGCCGAAAATGATTTCTGGGGTTTTAATGGGGAATTGGAACATCTCCAAATTTTAGATAGTAGACCTCTTGCAAAAATCCTTTTCATCAATTGATGGGACGGGCAAGATGCCCATCCCACAAGAGTTATTTTTTCTTGTGGGATGGGCATCTTGCCCGTCCTAATTATTTTTGCCAAAGGTCTAATGAATTACTAACTTAAGGATCGTGAATTAAATAACTTACCATTTTTATTGTGATTGTGGGATGGGCGTCCCGCCCGTCCAAAAAGGGCGGGCAGGACACCCCAATTTCCTTGTGTAAATTATTTAATTCGCGATCCTTAGAATTCGCTATATTAAACTAAGAGAAAATCTTGAGCAGTAATTAGCGAGGCATTAACACCCACAATATTCGCAAGTATTCTTCCACTTTGCTTAATCGTCAGCAATGTTCCATCATTTCCCTGTGTAATCTGCAACTGCTCAAACGTGAATCCTCCTGACAATCCAATCGCATCTTCCCCCTTAGTAAAATCTGCAATTAGAGCGAATTGCACTCCCGGACACAAGGCAAAGATATCATTTCCTACCCCTCCTAGTAAACTATCAAATCCACCACAACCACACAAAATATCATTACCTTTGCCTCCCAGGAGTGTATCATTCTCACTGCCTCCACACAGGGTATCATTTCCCTCTTGTCCTAACAATAAATCCTGTGCTTGTTCCCCCAGTAGAATATCATTGTCTTTGCCCCCGTATAAGGTATCATTTTCTTTGCCACCCTGAATAAAATCATTACCAGCATCGCCATAAATCAGGTCATTTCCTTCTCGCCCATTCAGAGAATCATTCCCTTGATTTCCCCGAATTACATCTTCCCCTTGTCCACCGAGAATAATATCATTATCTTTGCCACCCAAGAGGTAATCATTGCCAGTACCACCGACAATAAAATCACTACCTTCATTGCCATTCAGTGTGTCGCCTTCGTCATCAGCAAATAAGTTATCATCCCCTGGCAAAGCATCAAAAAAGCTAGAGGAATTGTTGCCATAATAAGCATCATTTTGGTTAGTGCCTATTCGGATATTAGGATTGCCATTGATTACATTATCGGTGGCATTGGGTTGATTGAGATCGGGGCGAGGAATGCGATCGCAAAAACAAGTTGAGTCAGGCGTTACCGCTGGTGTAGGTGTGGGAGGTGGTGTTACCTCTGGGGTAGGAGTTGCTGTAGGAATTGGTGTCGGATCTGCTAGAGGAATTGGCGTCTGTGTCGGTGTAGGTGTAGGAGTTGTTATAGGAATTGGAGTGGGAGTTGATGTTACCTCTGGTGTTACCTCTGGTGTCGAAATTGGCGTGGGAGTTGGTGTTACCTCTGGTGTCGAAATTGGCGTGGGAGTTGGTGTTACCTCTGGTGTCGAAATTGGCGTGGGAGTTGGTG
>NZ_JAUBUJ010000124.1:0-453 GCF_036705405.1 Microcoleus sp. B13-B6 | reverse complement strand
TTACCTCTGGTGTCGGAGTTGGCGTGGGAGTTGGTGTTACCTCTGGTGTCGGAGTTGGCGTGGGTTCGGGTGTGGGAATACTATCGTTATCAGTGATATTAGCTGTGACAGCAGCGACGGTAATGCCGCTATAATTTGTATCCGCTGAAGTTGCAGTATGAGTAATACTTCCAGTATGACTTCCTTCCACTAATGTGTCATTAACAGCCGTGACAGTTACGGTTTGCGGTGTATTCCAATTAGTTGAATTAAAGGTGAGTGTGGAAGCTGAAGTAGTGGTTTGAGAAGTGTTACCAATTGCTAGACTAACATCGGCTGTGGGTTGTGAGGTTAAAACTACTTCATAACTACCAGTTGTACCGCCTTCTGTAGCTGTTGTAGAAGTGGGAGTGATTGTGACTCCGGCAATGTCGTTATCAGTGATATTAGCTGTGACAGCAGCGACGGCAATGC
>NZ_JAUBUJ010000123.1:0-23568 GCF_036705405.1 Microcoleus sp. B13-B6 | reverse complement strand
TATATTATCAAGGGACTCGCGAGTTCATTCATCTTTCTAAATGCTGTTTTCTTACTTTTTCAGCAAGCCCTACTTATCAGCTCCAACTAAATAGACTGAGCGATTTGATAGGCTTGTTGATAGAGTGGATCATTACTCTTTGGCTGCTGACCTTCTTTTTGATCGCTGACGGCTAAAGCTACCTTGATTTTCTGACTTTCAGTTTGTGAAGGTAGTGTTTGATTTTCATGGTAGTAATTGGCAGAAGTCTGGAAAAAGTTAGGGAGGTCGGCTTCATATTTCAGAAACCGAACTAATTCTTTTAAGTTCATAGCATTGAGAAAAGCAACACTACCTTACAGCGAAGCATTACTGTGACTTTTTACGATTGCCTTCTAGTTCTTCAATTTGAATGCCGATCGGATATGACTCTTCATCATATTCCCCAAGATATTGATCGACTTGGCCAGCTTCAGTTACTTTGCCTGAAGTAAATAGAGGACTGGTTGCTGCTAGTGCGACGGTCAAAGCTGTTGTAACGGCAAGAATCGTGTGTTGTGTTTTCAGGGAAATATCCAAAATGGTTTACTGGAACTGGAATAACTTATGTGAGCAAGCTGTTGATTTAAAGCCACAAATCGCCTACTTGAATCAGAGGAAGCTCGACTTCAAGTTTCTGTCTTAGAGAACGGACATTCAGGGCGTCTGTGAACAGAAGCGCTGGAACAAACTACCAGATTTTATGGCGAGTTGTTAGATTTGTCCTCGTCCAGGTGATGAACAACTTCACGCCCGTCTGAGCTTGCGATCGAGAGTTTGTTCTGCCACCATCCGATGCAGATACACTGTTTTATAGGTCATAGGTTTTGCGATTGAAGTAAATGGGAAATACTGCTACGGCGTTTTCTAAGTCCAGAGGTTCAACTTCTGTTTGTTGACGAATTACTTCAAGCCATGCAGCATTGAGAGCGAAGATTGCAGCAATTCTGATGGTGAGCCAGTCATACTCACTGGTTCGGATGTCGATTCTATTATTTTCGATTTTCGATAATAGGTATCGATCGATCGTAAGAAACTCTTCATCTTCTGATGGAATTACCAGCAATTTACACAAATCTTTCTGGCTAAAACCAAGTTCTTGCCGAGCATTTTTTAGGATTCTACCCAGCGTTAATTTACTGTGTTCGTAGTTTGTCATGATAAGTAAGAATTCTGGGAGCGACCCAGATAAACGCTATTAGAATGCTAAATAACCAAATTGTTGATTTGCTAACTCAAGAACTTTGCGAATAAGTTCCTCTCTCTGTGCTTCAAATTCAGCATGAGGCATTTTGACATAGCGATAAACTTCAGAACTTGACCATCGGCTTTCAGAGTCATATCCTTCATCACCGCTAAGTACCACAATTTCAATTGATGTATTTTTGGGCCATTTGGTGATTTGTAGATGATATTCATTCCAATCTTCCCAGGTAGTAAGCTGATGAGTTTCTTTTGTGTATTTTATTACTTTGCCATCTTTGGCTTGCCAGGTACAATTTTCAACATCAAAGTCTGGTTGTGACATTATTTAATCCTCAATCTCACACCCTTACAGCGAAGCAAAATCTTACTTTGACTATTTTTATTGCCAGTAACATTCCCAAAAACATTATCAGAAACATTTTTAGAAACGTTACTAGAAACAGAACAAGAAACAAAATCTGTTATATCAACCACCAATTTAAAGACTGAATCAATTTAGTAGCTTTGTCGATGACCTGAGTAACGATCGGCTGGGTAATAATCTGAGTATTGGACAAACCTAAGTCAGAAACAGCGTCAAGACAAGCACTTTCCCAGGCACTTTCTTTGGTTGTGTAGAGTTTGATGGGAGTAACACCGATCGTCACATACTTTTGTTGAGAGAAACAAACCAATTTCGCTGCGTTGCCCGGTAAAAATTTAGGGGCAACAACTTCATGTTTGACCTCACAAGGTAAGAGCTGCCCTTCCTCGTTAAGCCATACAGCCTCTTCAATTACAGGACATATTCTCAGTTGGTTTTCGACTTCTTGAGGTATTGAAAAATCTGGGTTGTGCATAGTACGATAAATCTGCTAACAATACTTTACGGCGAAGCTTATAATTTGCTTGCTAAGTAAAGAATAGCGTTAAAATAAAATAATATTAATTCTAAAAGTGAGGAAATATGGGCGAAGCGAAACGGAGACGAGAAAGAGGGTTAGGATTTGGATTTAAGTCTCAGCCTGAAAGTTTAATTATTGGATGCTATCTAGCTCCAGCAGGGATAAGTGATCGACATACAGTTTATTTGGGAATCAGAAGAAAGAACTCTCATGGAGTAATCAGTAAACCGCTGTCAGTTCATACCAAGGTAACAGATGCTTTCCAAGTTCTGACAAACTGTAACAATGTCTTGAAGAAATGCTCTTTCACGATAAAGCACTCAGATGAAAAAATTTTTGATTCATTCAAGGAAATGCTACTCTCTGACTACGGGAATCAAGGTGAGGTAGGCGATCGATATCAAGTATCGGAGAACATAGATGCTTTCAATGCCTGGATGAACCAAGGTAACTACCGAGATAAAAATAATCCACCGCCAGGGGTGACAATTACCCATTTAACATCCGTAGTTAAAAAACGTTACAGAGTTTTTATCAGTCCGATCAAAGAAGAATCACCCAAATTCTATGGGAATCCCGAAGATAACTCGGTATTTCACGTAGGCGAAAGTTTTGACCGCCCTATTGCCGGAACCCAAAACGAACTGTTTATCTGGCAAACCTATGTAGTTGCAGCATTCTTCGCTGATTACCTGAATGATCATGATAAAGATTCCTTGAGCGCTGAGGAAGCCCAGAGGCTAACTCATGAAGTACAGGATTTGATGAATCAGGAGCGATCGCCAGGAGTTGTATTAGAACGCGCTTGACGGGGCGCTACTCCTGGCGATCGCTCCTGACTCTATACCTCGGCTATAGAGTCAGCTCTACCTCATCCGTCATCGTGGCCAAGTCGAGATCAAACTTTGCCGTTTTTGAAGCCGCCAAGCCGAGTTTTCACCACTAACCCATCATTGTGCAAATAGCTTCCCAGTTCTCGTCCACTTCTTCAGGAGTAAAATTTGTGAGACAACCCGCTAAGTAGTCTGTACTGCCAATGCAAAATTTTTTCCATACCTCTGGGCGATCGAATGGTCGAAAATTATCTTCAAATTCACATTCGGCTTCAGCGATGGCTCCGGCAAAATCATCTTCTACTTTTTCAGGGCAATTAACCACCCAAACCGCTTGAGCTTGAGCTGGATCAGGCTTGGGTTTTCCTGCCAAAGACATCCTTAGCGGTTTCAAATTCATGGTTTTTCCTCAAACATTTTGTAATTCAATAGTTTCCAAATAGTCAGATAAGCGGTCAAAGGGCTGAAGGTCAGCAACAGAAATTTGTACAGTATCGCCGTGGATATCAGCAGCAGAGAGAAAGCCCAAAAGTTTGACTTTATCCAATGAGTCTGGTAATTCAACAAAGATATAAGCAATGCGATCGTTTTGGACTGGAACACAAATCTTTGTTTCTCCTTCACCAATTCGACAGCATTGAATCTTTCCGATTCCGGGTAACTCCAAATCAGCAAGTTCTAAAGCCGATTCAATTGCGACAGTCCAGTCATCATCTTTATCGAGAATGGTTTCAAAGTCCATCCAACCGATAAGATGATTGACTGCCCACACTGTCATTGTATTGTAGAAACGCTTTAGACCATTTTCTAGGTTTGCTTGTTCTGAGGCATAAGCTAAAGCTAAGTTGTAGACTTTGGCATCGATCGGGAATTGCAGCCAATTATCTTTCATTTTGTGTAATTGAGAAATCACACTTTGAAAGCGAAGCATTATTCCATTACTAAATCTTCAAATGAACAAGCAATTAATTTTTCTAAACTTTCTTCAAACCAAGGAAGCAAACTGTGATAAATGCCTTGACTTAACAATCTCGGTTCAATATTGTCAGAAAACTTATTTCTAGATACTTCTTTCTGATAGGCTACTCCAATATCATAATAGGTGTGCCAATAGTAAACAAAGTTCAAGATTGTTTCTCTTCTGAGTTTTTCCGCTGACAGAATTTGTACTAAGTAATTCATTGAATCACTCAAGGTTTTTCTGTTACCTTTACGCCATTCCCAATCTTGAACTTGAAGAAACTCAATATAGCTGTAGCTTCCACCAAAATACCATTTTCTTTTGCCGTACAATGTGTTTATGTAAGCAAGAAGTTTATCACAAGCTAATCGCAAAGTATCTATCTTGCTCTTAGGATATAACTGTCGATGTCCAACAAGATACCATCCTAAATCATCAGTGACTAGGGTATCGTTTAACATTGACGAAACGCAAGTTTTGCCAGCTTTTTTTACTGTTGGGTCGATCGATTTATCTTTCAAAAACTGCACTATCAAATCCAAGCCAACCTCACCATATTTACAGGCTTCACACAAACCACCAATTTGGGATAATCGGTGATTAGATGCTAAGCGATTCTTGACACCGAATAGACCTCCTAGCACGGCAGCCCCTTTGGGAACTAAGACGTGACTGCCGAGTATCGCATCATATTCTCTAGGAGCTTGTTCCTTTGACATTATTGTTACCATGAGCATTAATCTGGTGCAATTAGCTTCTCTAAACCTTCCTCAAACCAAGGAAGCAAACTAGGATAAATGCTTTGACTCGCTAATCTGGATTTAATCTTTTTGACGAATTTCTCTCCATATATTTCCTTTTGATAAGCCAAGCAAATATCGTAATAACTTTGAGAGTAATAAACAAACAGCAAGATTCGTACTCTTCTTAACTTCTCGGCGGTAAGTATCTGAATCAAATAGTCGATCGAATCATCTAATATTTTTCTGTTTCCTTTAGCCCATTCCCGATCGTGAACCTGAGAAAAAGTAATATAACTGTACCCTCCAGAAAGATACCATTTTGTATTTGGATAGACAGTATGTATGTAAGCAAGAAGTTTGTCGCAAGCTAAATGCAAAGTATCTGTTTTAGTTGGAAAATCCAAGTTTCCATGTGAAACCAAATACCAACCTAAGTAATCGGTTGTTACAGTGTTATTTAACATTTTGGCAACTGTATCTTTTCCAGCGCTCTTTACTGTTGAATCGATCAAGTTCCAGTTATCTCTCAAAAATTGAACTATTAAATCAAAACCAGGCTCACCATACCGACACGCTTCGGACATAGCACCAATTTGCGATGCTAGATGACTTGATGCTAAACGACTTCTGACACCGGGTAAACCTCCCAGCACCATAGCACCGAGCGAAGGGGGAGTTTGACCGCCGAGGATAGCATCATATTCTCTAGGATTTTGTGGTTGTAACATCTTCTAACCTAACTTTGCTTTGTTGTGGTGAATGAGTTATACTGAACTTGCTTCTGTTCTGTTGATTATCCAAGCACCCCGGATGAAACAGGCAACAAAACAGAAGTTGCACAAACCGAAAAGCGCTACAAACTTATGCCACTAGCGCTTTTTCATGGGATTAGACTAACTGACTAACGAGCGATCGAACTTGTGTTGAAGTTAAGCAAGCTAAATTATTACCAGCAGTTCGGGAAACAATAAGGCAAAAGCCATATAATTCTTTGCCAGTTTTGGTAACATAGCTCAACTTGTCCTTAGAGTTTTTGTTAGCAAATATCACAGCAGTTCGATCGATGAATTCGTCTTCAATTCGCTGGACAATGATACCTACAGTTCCAATATTAGTCCCCATCAATTCTGCTAAGTTAATTCGAGACTGAGAAGATTTGCGAATGTCAAAGCCTGTAGGCGACACCAAAATGTAGTAAGTGTAGGTGTCATTATCGATCAAATATCTCACTTCAGTTTTGCCCGTCGCGGTTTGTTTAGCAACTGATTTGATGTCAATTCCGCCCTGTTTTAAAGCCAAAATCATTTGAGTGATATATTGTGCCGACAAACCTCCTAGTTGACCGCCAATATCTTCGGGCAGCAAGGGGGGAGAATTTTTCAGCAGATTATGGACATTTCTAGCAGTGTACAGTCCGGGCCAGCGTAGCGAAAAATCTCCTGATATCTCGATCGCATACTGAGCAATTCGTTGAAATTCGATATTATCCATGTTGATTCTGAGTGATTATGAGTGATTCTGAGTGATTCTGAGGTGAATTGAGTCATGCCCTGTATCCGAACTGGAACAGGGCATAATTACTGCTAACGTGGCTGTAACGGATAGATTTTGCTTTCTTTTTTGACAATTTCTAGCTGTTTCTCAGTCAACAAACAGAAATCTTCAATTTGCATATCTATTCCGACAATCAAAAGCTGTCCCTGAAGAGTAATGCCATCAGGAGTAAGTAAGGTCGGCTGACAGCCTTTCATTAAGAATTCATCATCACACAAAATAGCGATCGACTGGTCAGAATAGCGCTTATAAACCCCTTCAAAGAATCCTTCTTCACCGGGAATTCCTACAAGTTTTTGAATTTCAGCAACGGTTGGCATTTCAGTTGCCGTTACTTCTTGAATTCCTGTTGAGTTGATTAAAACGTAAAATTGTGACATTTCGGTTCCTGTAAATGTTGCTAGAAAGAATCAATCAATATCCCAGAGCGAAGCACTAAAGTTGTGTTCTGGCTTCACTGGTTTTGGATACAATTTCAGTTCAGCTTTGACAATTTTGGCTTGACGCACATTAAGTAAGCACAAATTGTTTGGTGATTCATGAGTTGCGAGAATTACTACCTGACCACAGACAACATCACCATTTTTTGTAACACAAGTTGGGGGAAGTTCTGTCGATACAGCATCAGCATCACAAACCATAACGATCGAACTATCAGAGAAGCTCAATTCTGCTACTATTTGACAATTGGCTGGCAATGTTTCACTACCCATCAATTCTTGAATTTCTTTGATAGCCAACATTTCAGGAGTAGTAGTAATTTCTACCTCTTGTTCCAGCGTAACTAAAATGTAGTAAGGCATTTGTTGGAACTGGGAGCGATCCAGTTATTCGCTATATTCGTTATTCTTCGTTATTCTTCGATGGGAATTCCAAGTAACACTTTTACCGCTTCAATATCTTCAGGCAAAACGTAAAGAGTAAATCTGCCTTGATAGACGTAAAATTCTAGCTGATGAACCATTGGTTTTATGGCAGAGACAACTTTATGATGCTCGTTAAAACGAAAATCAGCTACTTTATGAAATCCCGCAACATTTATCTCAGGTGAAACCATTTACAAACTGGGAGCGACCCAGGAATTCGCTATCAATATCCAAAAGTGAAACATTAGCGACGCTTGAAAATATAGACTTTTTCATCTAACATCCGCCGATAAATTCCCTCTGTCAAATAGAACCAATCTTGGATAATTGTCTCGATATTGAGATGTTTCCAGCTAAGATTGTTGCGTTTCAACTGTGAATCAAAACCTTCTTGAGTCAGAAATTGTTTGACAAAATCTTCAGTGCGATCGCAACAACCTTTGTAATCTTCTCTGAAATTTGACAAGATTTCTGGCTCTCTACGATAGTCCGCATAATAGAGTAAGAATGCTTTGCCGTGTTTATGAATTCCTTCACCTATTTGTGCGATAAAGGATATTGGCATTTCTGGTGCCATTTCAGTACCTTCAAAGTTTTGGAATAAACTAACTTTGACTGCTCCCATAAATGGAGAATGAGTCTGAATGTACTCCATATTTTTCTGCATTTCAGAAGCGTTAATAGCATTGATCCAAGCACCAAAAAAAGAAAGTTCTTGCAGAACATAAACTCGCGGTACATCAAATCGCCAATCAGTTGGGAAAGGCAAATTGGTTAAAGGGTCAAAAGAATTGGACTGCATGGTAGTTGTTAACTGGGAGCGACCCAGTTATTTCGCTATTATTTGTTGGATATATTGGCAAGTTCGATCGATCTACAGAAATTACTAACTGCTTCGAGATGTTCTTCTAAAACGTAGACTCTAAAAGCACCTTGTTTCCAGAGCGCATCAGGGTCAAAAGAATGAAACTTTATCAGGTATTGAAACTCGCTATTTTTCAATGCAGTTTCGATCGATTCATGCTGATGTGCTAAGAAGTCACTCACAATAATGAAGCCGTTTTCAGCAGTCTCTGGCAATTCATTGGATTCTGATTCTGTCGTTGTGCAGTCGTTATGAACGGTTGTCATGATGATATTTTGAGAGAACAAATCCATGCCTTTATGCGAAGCAAAACACTAAATTACCAGGTAATCTCTTCCAAATAATGATCACCTGTTTCAGCTCTTAAACTCTCAATCCAGCTTTGAGGAACGTTAAGCTGTTTCAAACATAGGATTTGTTGTTCAATGCAGTCCAATTCTTCCTCCCTGCTATTGTCAACAAATTTATCACCAACAGATCGACGAATGATGTGATGATTTTCATGAACAAAAATGCTGGCTAACCATTCAACATCACGACTAAATGTTTGTTCAGCAATGAGTATTTCATTCTTCCAATAAGCAGCACCCAATGAAGTAGCACTACTTATGCAATGAGTATACTCTTGAATCAAGCTGAAATACTCTGGACAATAACGAGCTAAAAGTTCGAGAGCTTCGATTACTTTTGCTGCAAAATCATCGGTAAACTGTACCGGATTTGTGATTTTAATTCCGTAACTTTTCTCGTAACTTTTCTCGTAACTTTGATGTTGATTTTCTTCGTAACTTTCATCGGGGACAGTATCAGTTGAATCGTAGGAATTGTAAGTTGGATCGGATGCGATCGAAGTAATTCCAAAAACTAAATTAAACCAGCTCATTTTGTGACTGGGAGCGACCCAGTAAATACGCTTACAGGACAAATCAATATCCTTAAGCGAAGCAATAACAAAATGACTTAACCCTAGTAATTTCCATAAAAAACTAGGGGTGAGTTATCAAACTAAAGCATTAGGCAAGTTAGCCTCAGCACCCCAGGCATCCCAATTAGGCCGTTGTTCACGAGCAAATAGTTCAATCCTCGACGGGTGGGATAATTTGCCCAAATTCTCACAATTCTCCAGTTTGTCAGCAAGTCGATCGGCAATCTCCCAGAATTGTTCAGGCTTCTGTGAATGTTTCGTGCGCCGTGCCCGAATGATGTTTACGATATTTGTCAAGCCGTGATGGCTAAAAGTCCCAGGATTGCCCTTAGTAGCCACCAGGAAATGCTCTGTGCAGCTCCGACCGTAGTGACCTATTCCGCCATGAGGTTTGCCAGCCTTCGTTATTTTCTCCCATGTGAAAGTCGATCGATGAGTAAATCCCCAGCGGTCGAGACACCGAAACCCCAGCGCTTGATGGTTATTTGTCACCCACAGCAGCAGATAAGAGTCTGAGCTTGCGATCGCACTGATTGGCATATTGAGAATTTCCTCATCTGTCATGGATGGGTAACTGCAACGACCCCTATGAGTTTTGTCTGCTTCTCTGAGTGTGAAACTCCAGGGCGGATCGGCAACAATCAGTCTGTATTCTTGATGCGGGATAGGTGGAAGGTTGGGTATCAGATGCAGTGCGATCGATAACTTTTGCTGTCCTACCGCATCATCAGCTTTGTATTTAGTCTTCATGCTAATTTCTTCTTTTCTTTGAAGTTTGTTTGGACAATTCCTTTTGCTGTTTCTGTTTGGCTAATTCAGCCTTTTCTTTGTTAATGATTAATCCCCGAAAAAACATCACTTGTGCTTGTTGGATTTTCACACTATCCTGTTGCTCAACTTTGAACAACATATACCTGAGAATTTCGATGGAAGTAAATCCATCTAATCTAGTTACATTTTGAACAAGTTGAGCAGCAATTGAAAAATATCCAAGATTATTAGCCATTGCTCCAGCTAATACTTTGACTGCAAATGTTTCTAAAGTCCAGTTATTCGATCGAGCCGTTTCAAAGATTTTATCAACCTCTATTTGAATTCTTGCAGCTTCATCTACTACTTCTTGCGTTTGATGTACCATGATTTTCATTCCAATTTTTCTACAACTTCTGAAACTTTGATGCTTCGTAATGTACAGCCGTATATCTCAATGTAGATATAGGTAATAATTCGACCTTCCGTAACCGAATCTTGCAATGTTTTACGATTGAATAAGAAGAACATTTGCCACCACGTTAAAAGCATTGGCGGTTCTTCTAAGACTTCTGCTGTGACTTTCTTTCCTTCAATGATTTCTAAGATGACAATGTGTTTCATATTTTTGGTAAGGTGAGAGGGAAATAATCACCGTTAACTATTTCCCTGTTACCTAAAAGCGAAGCATTGACTTGAATTAAGTGAGATTTTCTTGATGCTGACTATCTATCAAAATCAATCATCGGCTGACAAATCGATCGAGTCATAACCCAACTGTTGAACTAAATTGAGTGCCAGTCTACCGGGTTCAGTCTCATATTTACTTTGAGTTGTTCGGGTAGTAATCAACAAGGCATCGGCTGCTCGATCGAGACATTTTATAATGTCAATAAAATCGTCTATATCAAGGATTACATTGCAGCCTTCTGGGTTGGTTGTGTAATTCCAAATCATGGTTTCTGTTCCTGTTTAAGTTTCTGAATTCCCTATGCGAAGCACTAACACCATTTACCAGCAACTATGACTATTTCACCATTTTCTTCAGTTTGAGACTCAATATTGAACCCTTGACTCCTCAATACTGCTAGAGTATTTTCCCGTGCGTACCAGGGTAAAAGTTGTTCCATAAATTTCTTAGCAGCATGGATGGAACCATCACGAGTTAAGAACTCAAATTCATCAGTTCCTTCTACTCGCTTAAAGCCAAAATCGTAACCACCCTGATAGCGTTGTTTGCGCCGAATAACAAACTCTGCTAACTTACTGTTGCCGAATGGGTCATGGATATGAGTGTTAGTTTCGAGGTACGCTCCAGCAAGAATTCCCTCAAGTCCTGACTCAATCATTTTCTCTAGAATCTCTTGTAGGACGATCGGATTCTTTATCTGGGTGCGGATATGAGTTAGATGTGACATTTTCTAAGTCTCCTAAAAGTTCTGAAAGTGGACGAGAGAAATACCGGGCAGCAGCAAGAATTTTTGAAGTACATTTACCGCATTCGTAAGTTCTGCCGTTTACTAAGGGATTAAGACAACCAGGGATTTTACAATTCATCAGCTATTTGTCCATAAAGTTGAGTCCTCAATGATTTCCTCAGTTAATCTTTCAGTTAATGCTTCTGGAAGAAGTTCTTGCGATCGAATTTCTCCCATTGCATTTTCCAGTTGCTTAGTAATGGCAGTACAATTCGGCCCGGAACCAAGGACTTTTTCAGTAACAGTGCCATTTTTGTTGATGATGAATTCGATTTGGTAATATTGCATGATTGAATAAGTTAGGTAAGTTGGGTTAATCTGTTAAAGTTTCTGCAAAAGTTGCCCGTTGTGCGTCATCAATTTCAAGCTGTGATATCTGGTTCGATCGCATCAATACCAATCGCAGAGCCAGATTATTATTCCGAAGTTGGTGATAAATCCAGCCGACACATTCAAGCAATTTATCATCAGTGGAATAGTGACAGCCCATTGCGATTTTAGGACTTGTCAACTGTTCAAACACATCTTGATTTGGATTAGCGATCGTCTCCTTCAAAGCTTCATGATTTTCCCGGTTGTAGTCAGGAATTTTGCTCAAATCTCGGTTAACTTTCCAGGGACAGTTAGCACATTGTTTCGTTTGTGTCAGTTGCATGATGTCAGTTGCATGATTAGTATTTGACTGAGATTATGTTATCGAATTTGTCTCTGACAATTTTGGGACTTTTGTTAATATGAATCCCACAATTTCGGCAAGTATAATGTCTCAAGTATCCTAACTGACCAAGAAACATTAATTGACCGCTACAGACTTTGCACGTCAAACTTGACATTATCGTTGTCCTCTTTCAGGCTGTTGTTGATAAGTAAACCTTGATTTATTAAATCGACTGCACGTTGTGCGATCGACTCATTTTTTTCAAGAGTTCCGTTAGCTAGATGTCGCATAAATTCCAGCAATTGATTACCCTCAAAACGGGTACTGTAGCGAATCATGCGACAAGCTATTGCTACATAAGCATCTTTTTCTAAGACTGCATTTACCCAAACTTCAATTGCAAACTCAAGCGTATTGACTTTTCTTTTCAGTGCTTCAGCAAAAACTATATCAACTTTTGCCTGTAATTGTTGCAGTTGTTTTTGCCTTTCTTCAAGTGTAACTTCGGGAATTTGTCTGTTGGTAGTCATTCGATTTGGCTCTCCTGGGTTTATGGTGTATACGGTATCAAGCACAACTGTTCGCGATTCTGTAATACCCTCGGAATAAGGATATGTGGTTTGGTTATCACCTCAAAATCAGGAGAGCCTTCGATTTGCTCCTAATAATTGTTGAATGATGTAGTGCGAAACTTTATCTTGTCCCCCCAAAGTGGAGAATAAGACAGCTTTTTAGGACTTAATTTTCACTTGGCAACAGAAGGACTTTATCTTGTAGAAAAAGCTTGATATCAGTCAAAGGAAAATCTGTCATTGGTATCTGCTGAATAATCGCAGGTTTAGTTTCGGCAGTTGGTGAATCTTCCCAACAAGTCAAAACAGCATCATTAGGCGATGGCGTACCGCCCCGCAAGCTACGAGGCTTAATGAATTCATGTGCATTTCCGACATGAAGGAACCAAAGCTGAAACTCGGTTAAGCTGTGAATTCTCCTCGCACGGGGCTGATGGGAGGCGATCGCATCAATCAACCAATAAGCTTGAGCATTATCAGCCAAATATTTGACTCCATCGGTGTACTGAATTCCGAGCCAATGTTTGAAATATTGCTCAGTTCCAGAAAAGTGTTTCAAATTCTGCGACAGTGTTTCAGCATCCATCATTGCCTTTGCCATAATCTGATTCCAAATTCAAAAAATCATTCTCTTACAGCGAAGCATTACATCACTATTTTCTTGAAGTATTTCCAACTTACTAAGACTTACTATCTGACCGTTTCGACCATTCACACACACAAATGGTGGAGGGTCATTAAGCAGTTCAGTTGCATAATTCCAGAGTTCTGCTCCTTCTTCTGGAGGCGTAAGCCAAGAACCCTTCAAAGTTTCTCTAATGCCCATGATTCTTTCTGCATCAGCAATGGTAGATGCAACTAATTTGGCATCGGCTCTCCAAACACAGACACATTTACCTTTGTAATTGGCGAACGCTGGAAATTCTTTTGGTTCACTTGTTAAATCATTGATTAGGTCAGACATACTATTTCAATTTCCTTTTTGTTCAAATGCTTCGGTTAATTTATCATCAATAGCAAAAGCAATAATTCCGATCGCATCTCTCATCGCTGCTTCATCTCCCTGCTTAGAACGCAAAAGTAGTAAAGGAATTCTGCTTTTATCAGGAAATACCTCATTAATCAAAATCAAAGCATTTTCGTTACCAGCGACGGCGGTTGACCAAATCACTGAGGCAAACGCCCAACTATTTATTACTTCTTTTTTGCCTTCATCAGTATCGATCGTTTCCAAGCTTGATAAAGGATGAACAAAATGGGGTTCCATATTCTGCCTCAATTTATGTGAACAATTCCTAAATCAAAAAGCGAAGCATTTGTAACCTTTGGCTTCGCTTTCTGATAATGATTAATTTTCGTCAACCTCAAGAGGTGAGAGATGAGAGTAGGGAGTTACAGGTGTTTCATTCTGATCGGCAATACTGGCGGATTTAGCGCCCGATCGAATTGCCCAACTTTTGAGTTCATCAATTTGTGCTTGAGCAATCCGTGCCAGAGGAACGCAGCCAGTGATCGCTATAGTCAAATCTCGCTCTGTGAATTCTCTCCCGGCACTGAATGCGGTTTGCATCGCATCGCAGATAACTTGCTCAATCTCCGCACCAGACAAGCAGGACGACTGACTTGCCAGCATTCCACAATCGAAGTCTCCCGACTTCACTCGCGAAGGCCGGACGCGGGTGAGGTGAACTTGAAAAATTGCCTCCCGCTCTGTGAGGTTCGGCAGGTCAACCCAGAAAATTTCATCAATGCGACCTTTGCGAATCAGTTCGGCGGGAAGGACTTCGGCGCGGTTGGCAGTCATCACTACAAACACTGGCGCGGTCTTTTCTTGCATCCATGTCAGGAGCGCACCGAATACCCGCTGGCTTGTGCCAGAGTCGCCATCCATGCCAGACGTAATGTTCGCGAAGGCCTTATCTACTTCGTCTAAGAACAGAATGCAGGGTGCGATCGCCTCCGCTAACTTAATGACCTGTCGGATGCGGTTCTCGCTCTCGCCGACCATACTGCCAAAGACCCGACCGACATCGAGGCGCAGCAGGGGCAATTTCCATTCAGCAGCAATGGTTTTAGCCAGCAGGGATTTACCCGTTCCCTGAATGCCGGCCAGCAGTACCCCCTTGGGATTGGGGAGTCCATACTCACGGGCTTCATCGCTAAAAGAGCGCGATCGAACTGTTACCCATTGCTTGAGATTTTCAAGTCCGCCTACGGACTCCAAACTAGATTGAACCGGGATGAATTCGAGGATGCCCGTCTCCCGGATGGTTTGGCGCTTCTCCTTGATGACCGCAGCGAGGGCATGAACATCAACTTTTCCGAGCACTAAGCGTTTGGCAAGGACGCGGGAGATCCGGCACCGAGTCAGCCCCTGGCAAGCCTTTGTTAGCTGTTGCCGTTGTTCTGGGTTGAGTTTGATATTCTTGCCAACCAGTCGATCGATCAACTTCGAGATCTCCTCGATGCCTGGTAAAGAGACATCTACCACCGTAATTTCTTCCCGCAGCTCTTGAGGCATTCTGAGTTGATCGGAGAGAATGACGAGACAGCGACGGTCACGGGCGATGGTCACTGCCAAATTTTTCAGTTCGCGGACGATCGCTAGCTGGTTGACGGCTATCTGCCCATTCGCACCCGGTGCAATCAAAGTCGCAATGTCTTTCATGACGAACAAAGTGACTTGTTCCATTGCCGGCGCTTTGCTGATCCGCTCCAAGGCTTGCATCGGGTTTCCTTTGGCTGTGCCATTATCTGTCCAGCCACGGGCAAAATCCCAGAAATAGATTTGCCCTTCCTTAGCTTTTGCTATATCACACAAAATTTCTTCGGCGGTTTCCTCTTCTGGGCTCACTACCCACAACAAAGGAAATCTGGCCATCAACATTAGCTGAATTTCTTTTTTTTGATCTATCATGTCTTTAATCCAATTATCAATTGCTAATTACTCTCTACCCAGCACTGATTCGTACTTAATCCAATATCAAGTGATTTGCCGAGCTAGTACGCAATCAAGCTTTTGAGTCACCAATTTTGCTACAAGTTTTGAGCTACCCACTCAAAACTTAGTAGCTCTCTAACAGTACCCATTCTTCCTTCTAAGCTCAGTAACAGCAACTGCTACTGAGCTTTTTGTTTCTGTTTGTTTCTGTTTCTGTTACTCATTTAGCCAAAGCAACTTTTTGCTTTTTGTTTTTGAGAAGAGGTTCAAATGGCTTAGCGGGAGGTTCAACAGCTTCAATAGACTCCACTGTTTCTGAACTAGAGTCAGAAATAGCAGGGTCAGAATCAAAGTCAGAGTCAAACTGAGAGTTAACGGGTTCTAAAAAAGGGCCAACAAAGTCTGAAACTGTTTCATGCAGTAGTTCGGGGAGTATTTCAGGAAGTAATTCAGCTTGAGATTCAGAGGGAGATTCAGATTGAGCGACTTGAGTTTCAGCGAGACGTGCTTTCAAATCTTCAATTTCTTTAAGAGCATCTGACAAGTCACCATGCAAAGTCTCATTTTCGACCATAAGCTGTGCGTCTGTAACGATACCATCATCACTATCATCAAATTCTCGATCGACTTCTAAAGCCCCACTAACTTTTTGTTGACTTTGCAGGTTAGTGATTGTTGTTGAAGCTTCTCTTAGCTGAGTTCTCACTTGTTCTAGTTGAGCTTCTAGGACTTGTTTCTCGCCAACTTGTGCTTGTAGAGCTTGGATTTGAGAATGGAGACTGGACACTTCTCGTTCCCGTGCTTCGATTTGTCCATTAAGCTTAGATATCTCACTGAGTCGATCGCGAGAAGCCGTTTCAAATTCAGCAACTTCTATCAACCGTTTTTCAGCAACTGACAATTTTGCTAGTAATTCATTGCGTTCGGAGGTGAGCAAATCTAACTGCTGACGAAATTCTTCAGAATCGGTCAACTTTTGCTTATTCAGATTCATGTACGCTTCCCTGAGCTCATTCCGCTGGCGTTCGTACTCCGATTTATAAAACGTCAACTCCATTACATTTTGAGGAAAATCTTTGAGTTGTTGGCGCATCAACTCATTTTCCTGAGCTAACTGTTTCATCCGATCGCCACTCACGCTGGTATCAGCTTTTTGATAAGCCAGTCTGTAGAACGCGATCGCCATTTGATGAGAAACCTTGAGAATATCTTCAGGTATTTCGGAGTCCTCCAGCAAACCATCATCCGCTGCTTCCAACAGTGCTGTTGCTAAATCCTTCTCTGATTTTCCTTGCTTCATCAGCGACAGATTATCTGTACGCCATTCTTTCAGCAATTTGCAGATAATATCGGTGCTCCCTCCGATTCCGTAAATTTCCTTGAGCGCTGCACCCACACTCCGAACCACAATGCCTATACGATTTTTATTGAGCACAGCACACGTAAAATCAATCATTTCTCGATTGATTCCTGTGTATTGTTGACTGCGATCGAACTCAAATCCTGTCAAGTCAAGCGTTTGAAACGTTGTCGGTAGTTTTGGCACGGTTTTTTTAACTCGGTAATTTTGACAAAAAGATTCCGTACTTCTTTCTGAAGCAATTTTGCTTTTGCAATGTCCTAAAAGTTGAATCGCGCAAGCCTTGCGTCACATTCCTAAGCAGATCGTTGATTACTGAGGCTGCTGGTTCTCAGATTTTTGGGGCTGTTAATTTTGGCTTGTGCGATTATCATATCACCTCATAAGACATTATGACAAGCCATTTTGTCTTATTAAGGTTAAGCAAGCATTTCGTAGTTTGTTTCCTCCTCTACTAAATCTGACAAATCCCTGGGAAGCTCTTCCCAATGAACATTGAGAGCATCACAAAGGTCGATCCAGTCGCCCCGAGTAAGGGCTGGCTCTTTCCCCAGCGTCTCCCATCGCTGCAAAGTCCGCACTGCAATCCGATTTCCCAAACGTGCTACTAATTGCTCCCTACTTAGTCCCGCTTTTTCCCGTAAGTATCGCAACACAGTAATTTTCCTAGTTTCTAAGGATTGATCTTTAGCTCTTTCTGTCATAATATCAATTACAGGACAAATTGGCTACTTATTTTGTCTAGCCAGTTTGTCTCTTCTCGTTGAACAACTAGCGATCGAGGCCGGGGGCTAATTCGACCTCGATCGCTAGCACTATTCTCGCAGCCATCTCAACAAATTCACCCATGTTGAAAATCCGTAACAAAAAACCACGCACCCCAAAGCCACATTTCATACAGGCACAGTTTTCTTGAACAAAAAATGGGGTAATTCCATACGGATTTGGGAAACAGCTAACTCAGCTATTGGCTAACTGAAAAACTGCCCTAAAAAATCAGTACAGAACATGACCCAAAACGGATGGTGTCGATCGAATTATCCCAAGGACGGCAAACGATGCTTCGGCTTATTAACGAATGGGCTGTGTGCCGAGTGCTATTGGTCAGATCCAGCCCAAGGTACTTTCCCAGCTAGCGAAATTCAAGCAAATGAAAGTCAAAAAATCACACGACTGAGAGAAAGAATCAATGATTTGGAAGAAAAACGATCGTCGGTCAATCAGGAAATCTATCGTTTGCGCCAACAATTGCAAACTTTAGTCGCAGCAAAATCAAAATCAGGAGTCAGAAAGCAATGAATATAGATCGTGAGCTGGCACAAAAGCACCTGAATTACTTGGGCTATCAACCGGGCGAAGCTTTGTTGAGGTTTTTCTATCATAGCTCTGATGAACGCAAGAAAAAGGATAAAGGTCGCAAAAGTTCTGAGCTTAACTGGCAACAGATTGAGCAGTATCAAGCAGACAAGCGCGGTGTTTATGTCGTGGTTAATGGTGCAGGCGCAGGTACAGCCGGACATAGCGATGCTGAGATTAAGCAGTGCTGTGGTATTTTCTGCGAGTGGGACGATATCCCGTTGGCAGAACAATTTGAAAAATGGAGCGAAGTAGGTTTTGTTGAACCAACTTTCACCATATTTAGCGGTGACAAGTCGATGCAACCGTATTGGCTGTTTGAGGAGCCGATCGCACAGGAACAATGGCGGGAACTGCAAGTGCTTCTGATCGAAGTGATGGAAGCAGACGAGAGCAACAAAAATCCCAGTCGTGTTTTTCGGCTCGCGGGTGCGTGGCACGTTAAGCCCGATCGCGAACCCGTTAAAACCGATTTTGTTGAAGAGTCCGGCACTCGCTACAGCTACAGTGATTTGCGCGATCGACTTCTCATTCTCTATCAAGAGTTACTCGCTCGGAAACAACGAGAACTTGAGGAACAGCACCAAGCTTTACTGCAATTTTCTACCACTGCTACTGCCACTGCCACCCACAGCGCTACTGTCTTAGACAGTGCGACTGCCACGACGGGGCGCACTGCCACCGCAACTCTAACTGCGACACCGGAGGAAATATCTCAACGGTATAAAGACATCACTGTTCCGGTGCCGGTGCCAATTTCTCTACAGTGCGGTCTGGGAAAGCCCAACAAGGAATTTTTGAATGGAGTAGCGACTCTCAGAAATACCTCAATGGCAACGCTGGCACGGGATTTAATTGGAGTTCAATCTGAGTTCAGCCGACTGGGACAAGTAACCAATGAGGATGCCTACACTCTATTTCTTGATGCTTGTCGGCGTTGTTCTCCCGGCGGTGGCTGGGATCAAGAAGAGTGGGATCAAATCTGGAATTACGCAGTTAAGTCGAATCCGATCGCCAGCATCTCAAAATATTTTAGTGACGGGATTGAGAGCTGCATCAAAGGTGAATACTGGCGATTCATCAAATCTCTGCAACCTGATCATTTAGTTTCGCTACTAGAGGCAGAGGCTGAATCTGATTTGGGTAACTCTCCTAATTCTGCTGCTAGCTCTGATTCATCACCTGAATTTAATATTTTAAATTCAGATAACAGAATGATTCAGGATTACCGAAAAATCATTAGAAAATTTGGCAAACGGCTTCGCTTGAATAAACTCAGCAAGCGAATCGAAATTGACGGTACACCAGTATCACTCGATCGAGTGCGAATTCAACTCGCAATCAAACACGGAATTCTCGTAAAATCCAGTCGAGAAGATGTTCAAGATATCCTGACAGAAATAGCAGTAGAAAATCAGTATTCACCAATTGAAGAGTATCTAAATTCTTTGCCACCAGCACCAGATACTTCGTTTTTAGATAGTCTCGCTGAAAAATATTTTGGTGTCAACGATCCAATTTATGAAATGTTTGTCCGAAAAACATTAATTGGTGCTGTGAAACGAACGTTTGAACCAGGATGCAAAATAGACACAGTTCTGATTCTGCAAGGGAAACAGGGCTATAGAAAGTCAACTTTTTTTAAGGTGCTGGCGGGAGGCAAATATTTTGACGATTCCCTGGGAACTGTTTCTGACAAAGATGAACGGCTGAAATTGCACCAAGCCTGGTTTGTAGAATGGGCAGAGCTAGAGAGTGTTTTCAGACGGCGCGATGTCAGTGCAACCAAAGCTTTTTTATCCACCGGAACAGACAAAATTCGACCGCCATATTGCCGAGATATTGAAGACTTCAACCGACCCAGCATCATTGTCGCAACCACCAACAAGCAAGAATTTCTCGCTGATGAAACAGGCAACCGGCGATTTTGGGTAATTCCGGTCAAACACCGAATTGATACTAAATTGCTTAAGAAAGAACGAGATGCGATTTGGGCTGCTGCGATGCTGGCTTACAAATCTGGCGAAGAACCTTGTCTTGACTATGAAGATGAAGAAACTGCCGAACACATTGCTCAAGAGTTTCAGTCATCAGATCCCTGGGAAGATGTCATCGAAAATTTTATTGAACACCGCGAATATATCCGACTCAGCGATCTGCTCACTCATCTCCAAGTTGACCTGAGCCGACAAGAGCGATCGCACCAGATGCGCTGTTCCGCCATCCTCAAAAAATTTGGGTGGGAGCGAGAGTTTCGATCGATCTCCAGCAAACGAGTTCGAGTTTGGTGCAAAACTGAACCCGAACCCGAACCTGTCTCCCTCCCTCTTGAGCTTGCTGAATCCGACCCCGAATTTGACGCCGAATTTGAGGCTGATTCAATCCCTGTTGAGGCTGCTGATCAACCTCAAGTTTTGAAAACCCCCTTAAAAAGGGAGGTTGATCACGAGGTTGATCACCCTGCTACACAAGGATTTGATCAACCTGATCAACCTGATCATCCTATTTCTGAAAAAATACTAAATTCTGATCCGACCTCGAATCCAACTTCAGATCCGACCTCGAATCCGACCTCGAAAGGAACAGTAAACTGGATGGCTGCTTCCGCTTTTAGTAATTCCACGGCAGCGAAAGATTTTCCTAGTTTTGGTAACAAGGTTGATCAGGTTGATCAGGTTGATCAATCCTTTGCACAGCAAGGTGATCAACCTAGCGATCGACCTCAAAATTTGGAGCCATTTTCAAAAAATGAGGTTGATCAGCAGACTCAACAGAACAACGAAACAGGGGATCTGGTCGAATATATCCGGCTAGCGATCGAAGTCGGCGATCGAGAAACAGCTCTTGATATTCAGACCATGCTCAAGGAAGTTTGCAGCAAAGGCGCAGCCGATCGCCAGAAAGTCTGGAACTCCCTTACCGCTGATGAAAAAACCGCTTTTAATGGATTGATTTCCCCAGACCCGACACCAACTCCGACACCAACTCCAACGACATCGGAATCGACAATGCCAATAGTAGAACCGACAACGGAGACAACGGAGACAACGGAAGAACCAACACCCGAACCAACACCCGAACCAACACCCGAACCAGCAGCTATCTCCGGAGGAATAGATGAGAAGGATGCTGAAAAACTAAGAGAGATAGCTACTATTTGGTGGCCCGAATACTACCCAGAACACTTGCAAAATCTACTGACTCAGATGTATGGATGGAAAGCGCCAGGGACTAAATACCAGAGAGAGGTAATAGTGAATTGGCTGACTGGAGAAACTGCTGAAGTTCGCGATCGAATCAACCTATTGATTGCCGAAAAAGATCGAACTGAGAAAATAGAATCATGACAACTATTGACCTCACACTTGAGCAACAACTTCGATTAAGAATCTACGCTTCTCAAGCTCAATCACTTTCAGTAGAAGAAGCACGAGTCCTCTTAGTTGAACTAATGCGACAAAACATGATCAAAGACAACGTAATCAAAAGTTTACTCAATTCAAATCAAAATGAATAATTTCTGCGATGCTAAAACTGCTTGTAAAATCCTCAATTGTAGCGATCGAACCCTTCTGCGATACAGAAACCAAAACAAACTTATAGAAGGGATTCACTGGGGTAGAAATCCTGGCGGAAAAGTTCTCTACAATCAACAACTGATTGAACAATTGATAACTTGTGGTGGGGATATCAATCATCCGGATCATCAGAAATTTATGGAGAGGTATCTCACTGATTTACCTCAAAATCAACATCAGAAACCGGGTCGAAAACAGGGAACAAATCTGGTAGTTTTGGCGGGTTGACCAGTCCGGCATAATTTTCATAAAGTGTTCTCACATCGTGACCGGTGAGGGCTGCGATCGAAACAGGATTCATGCCAGATTCCAAGCCATGCGAAATTAGCGTATGTCGGGTATTGTAAGGTTTTCGATAATCAATTTCAAGGGATGCAAGCGCAGGTTTCCAGTAGCGGTTGCAGAAATTTTTGGAATCGATCGCTCTACCTTCGATGCTGGTGAAAATTAAATCATCAGGTTGGAAGTCAGTCGATCGCCGGCTCAGTAATAACTGTTGCAGCCGTGGAGTTAGCGGCACCGTGCGGTCTTTATTCCGCTTGGCTGCTTTCCGATCACCGTTACTCAAACTTTCTCCGATCCAGATGCGATCGCAGTTGTGGGAACAATGTCGCCAGAGGAGAGCTGCTGCTTCGCCGGTGCGAAGGCCGACGCCGAATTTGAATTCCACATAGTCCGCATAATGTTTCAGATTCTCGTTTGAGCGGAATTTTTGGACGATCGCGCTTATTTCTGTAAGCGTGAACGGTTCTGGGCGTTGTTTGGGAGCTACGTTCACCTTGACTTCCTCCCAAGGATTTTCGAGAACCAGCTTCTTTTTTTGGCCCCACTCCCAGCAAGCATTAAGCATGATAATCCGTTCCCTTACGGTACCGGGTTCAAGTTTCTGTGCCAGCCAATCTCTAAATTTTTCTGCAACAGTTTCAGAAACAGAAATTGTGCTTTTGTTTTTGAAAAACGCAGAAACGTGTTTCTCAAGTCCAAGATATTTAGCGAAAGTAGAAGGCTCAACTTTCCGGCGCTTGTACTCGATAAATTGGTGAAACAGGTCAGAAACAGAGATGGATTCTTGTTTCTGGGGTTTGTATTTTGCCAGAGACGGGTCAAAATTGCCACTGGTCATATCGAGTTCGATCGTCCGCGCTTTGATGCTTGCCGCTTTACGGTTGACGATCGAGTCTGGCAAACCGAGATATAGCCAGAAACGTTTACCTTGCCAGGACCAGGCAAGTCGCAGCCGATCTTTGAAAACTTCTATATTTACTGAGCCTTTTGGCATATCCCAGATTTATCGCAGATTTATCGCAGTGATTGTCTGAGTATGTCATATTCTGTCACCCCTTCTTGAGAATGGGTAAGGAACGAGTTATCTAGTAAAAATAATGGAACCCTTATAAAATAAGGATTCCATCTATCGGAGCGGCGGGATTTGAACCCACGACCCCTACTACCCCAAAGTAGTGCGCTACCAAGCTGCGCTACGCCCCGACAGCTTTAACAGCTTAGCATAGAATTCCCAAAAAAGTCAAAAAACTTTTAAAACTTTTGCGGCCTGCACCAAACTCGGAACCGCAGCCGCCGGCCAAAAACCCTCGCACCTCCTGCCAGCATTCAGGATCAACTGCACGCTGTAAGCTTCGGGATAGCCTTCCACCTGCACCCACAGCAAGTCGCTTTCGGCTTCAATGGCTATTTTTTCCTCGTCCATTAACTCAGAGGCCATTTGACTCATGGTGCCGGCCAATTGCCCCAACAATCGGCAAAAATCGTTTAACTCAGCCTCCGTGAGTTCGATCGCCCAACCGTCGCCAGCCACCAAACCCTTAAACTCCTCAGCCTCTGGGTTCCATCCCAAACGCCACCCAACACCCGTTTTAATTACACGTTCCACCATTGAGGGATTTTAGATTTTAGATTTTGGATTTTAGATTAGGAATGAGAATTACAGCATATTCCATGTATATATGATACACTGTATTTAGTACATAAGCGAAAAAAATGAAACCTTATTCGATCGAGT
>NZ_JAUBUJ010000122.1:0-23573 GCF_036705405.1 Microcoleus sp. B13-B6 | reverse complement strand
GAGCGGAATGAAGCGAAAGTTTCACGTTCCGTTCTGAAGGAGAGGTAGGGGTAGAAATGCCCCTATCGACTCTAACCACTTTTGCAGAGAAAATATGCTGGGACGCAAATAAATGATTGAAGTTGCCTTGCAATACCCGATGTTTGGCCCGGAAATTCAGTGTCCCCACTGTCGCCAAACAATTCCGGCTCTAACGCTCACGGATACCTATTTGTGTCCGCGTCACGGGGCATTTGAGGCAGATCCAAAAACGGGGGAACTGGTTCACCTTCAGTCTGGGCGGCACTGGCGCCGCTGGGAGAATGAATGGTATCGCCAGCACACGCACCCTGACGGGATTCGGTTTGAAATTCACGAAGCGCTCGATCGACTCTATACTCAAGGCTACCGAGCAACTCGCGTGATCGTTGCCCAACGCTATCGGGACTTAATCAGCGCTTATTTGGAACGCAGCACGCCTTGGCGCGGTCAGTCGGACTCGCCGCGGCCGAGGCTGTACGGTTTGCCTGTGGATTTTAGCCCCGATCCTCAAGAGGACCCTTGCTGGGAAGTGATTAATTTTGATTTGGAAAAAGAGCCGGGAGTTCCGATTAGATATCCCTATTTTCGGTTGTTTGAATAAGTGAAGGAAGAAGGAAGAGGGAAGAAGGAAGAAGGAAGAGGGAAGTTCGGCAACGGATTCGCTCCACGGATGTAACGGATGTCAGGAAGAGGGAAGAAGGGTCTATTGCTTTAGCGCTAAAGATGCGACCGTTTTTAATTCCGAATTCCGAATTTACCCTCTCAAATCTCCAATCTAAAACCGGAATTCCTGCTTCCCGTCTAAAATCTAAAATCTAAAATCTAAAATCTAAAATCGAATGCACCACGCCTCGATTCGCACTGCTAACATTCACCGGGCGATCGCCTTTTACGAACAGTTGGGATTTACTGTGAGCGATCGCTTTACCACAGGTTACACCCTAGCCTGTTGGATGGAAGGTCTCAACGGACGCATCGAACTAATTCAAATCCCGGAACCAAAACCCGCACCAGATGCTTTCGGAGACGAGCATTATGTTGGATATTATCATTTATCTTTCGATTTAACTGAGGCGACAACTGACTTGCCTAGTTGGTTGCAGTCTCTGAAACAGCGGTTTGAGGAAGCTGCTAAAGACCAACCAAACCAGTTTCAAGCTTTGAAAGTTTTATTAGAACCGACTCAACAGGCGATCGGGCAAAATGTTTACGAAGTAGCTTTTATTGCCGATACAGACGGTTTGCCCTTAGAGTTTATCCGGCGCATGAATGACTAATTAAGTCAGAAATCCCCAATTCAGAAATCCCATCAGCGTGCATCTGTGTTCATCTGCTGATATCTGCGCTTAAAAAATCCCCATCCCACTAATGTGCTTTAATAAGGAGATAAATTAACCAATAACTTAAGTAGAAGGAAGAAGGAATAATGCTCATAGAGCAAGCTTTTCAACCATCTGCATCTTACATTTGATCACCTAAATTTACTTAATAACCCATAACCATAAGCATAAAAACAAAACCCGCGGGCGCGGGCTTCATCTTCATCCTTATGGTTATTGACACTCCCCTGGCTGAAGCCGAGGGGATTCTTAATTCAGCGACTGACCTTAAAATTTTCTGTCCTTACGGCAATACTTAAACCTTTCAACCGTGGGGATACCACCAATTGACGAGCCTAATTCAGAAGCATCCCAGCGGGTCTATCTCCAAAAGCGTACTAGGATATTTCCCTAGAGTTTGGGTATGCCCTACCCTACTTAACAATTCGAGCGTGAAAAAGTTTATTTGCTGGATTGAAACCTACATTTTCGGTTTCGACTGTTTATAGTGTTTTCGCCGCACTTTGTCCCCCAGTTTATGCCTAAAAGTGTGTCTCATGTCCTGTTTCACTTCGGGCAAGGGAGTTTAACCCTGACTGTTTCAGTTTACCATACTGTCCCGTTTTGTCCAAAGCTTTTTAAGGAAGTTTTTTGAATTTAAAAGATTGGATTTTGGGTTCATGACTGAGGTAAAGAGAACAGGCAGGATAAATCCTGCAACGCCCTTTCATCCCCGGACTGAAGTCACGGGGTTTTCAGGGTATTCCTTATAAATTACGGTTTCAACTACTTACTTTTTAGGAACAAGAGCCTCATTAGCGGTTACGGGAGGGGGAGACGAAGCGGTAGTTCGCAAAAGTGCGATCGCCTGCGCGTAGCAAGGATCATCCTTAGTCGCAACCAACATCGGTTTGTTAGCTAATTTCAGCTTTTGTTCGTCTGTGACTTCGACTTTGACATCGGGAGTAACCCCCTTCTGGCTGATATCCGTACCGTTGGGAGTATAGTAGTGAGCGATCGTCACCGCCAATCCCGAACCGTCAGCCAAAGAATGCACCGACTGCACCAAAGCTTTGCCAAAAGTTTGGCCGCCCATCACAGTTGCGCGCTTGTTGTCCTTCAGAGCACCGGCCAAAATTTCGCTGGCGCTGGCCGAGTTATCGTCCACGAGCACCACCAAAGGCTTGTCAGTGAGCGCAGTGCGATTTGCCTTCATTTCCTGAGAATCGCCCGCGCGATCGACTGTGCGGACGATCGCCCCTGTATCCATCCACATCCGAGCGATATCAATGCTCACTCGCAGCAACCCGCCGGGATTCCCCCGCAAATCCAAAACAAAAGCGTCAGCTTTCTGAGCCGAGAGCTTTTTAATCGCCACCTCCATTTGTTCGCCCGCGTGGGAGCTAAACTCTTGTAAACGGATGTAACCCACATTCTTACCGCCTTCATTCTTGAGGCTGTAGCGAACCGCGGCTACCTCAATTCTCGCCCTAGTCAGAGTGATGTCAAATTCGCTTTTGCCCTCACGAGCAATCCGCAGCGTGACTTTCGTACCTTCGTCGCCCCGAATTACCTGAGCCGCATCCGAGACAGTCATGCCTTTGGTAGTTTTGCCGTCAATCACCAAAATCGTATCGCCCGCTAGAATCCCTGCCTTCAGGGCCGGGGAATTTTCCATCGGCTCGACTACCCTAATCGCTTTCGTTTTCTCGTCTTCTTCCAGCCTCATCCCCACCCCTGTCAGTTCCCCAGAGGTTTGATTCGTCAGCGCTTCGTACTGCTTCGGGTCCATGAAGCGCGTGTACTGGTCGTTTAATTTCTCTAGCGCTTTGCGGAGAGCGGTGTAGGCAGCTTCGCGAGAGGTATAGTTTTTGCTCAACAGTTCTTGGCGGGTCAATTGCCAGTCAGTCTTGTTAAAGCTGCCATCAACATACTCTCGGTTGACAATTTGCCAAGCTTCGTCTAATACAGCTTTGGGGCTATCTTGAAGCTCAGCGCGGACTGATTGACTCAGGCCGGGAACGAGCAAAGATATCGAAGCGGTTGTTGCCATCGCCCCACTGAACAGGGCTGCCTGTAACTTTGAAAAGCGTTTGCGGGCTTGATTCATTGAATTTGGCTCAATTCGATTTTAGATTTTTGATTTGAGATTTTATATTGCTAAAAAATCTCACACTACTACTTAAACTATTGTGTGGAGGCTCCACCATCCCTTTGGACAGTTTAACGAGATTCTTAGTTGATCGCCAACCAATTATTACTCTCTTTCAATAAACTTAATTTAAAACTTGGATTTATAAAGTGCCGTGGAAGCTAAAATCGAACAATTTTCGCGTAAGTGGTTGAGCCTGCTCGTTAATGGAGTTATCGGTCTAGCAGCGCTGGCGGGGGTCGTCGCCATGCAGTCTAGCGGGCAGTTGGGCGGAATGTCCCCAGTTGGCGTTCAGGGGCAAAAGTCGCCCTCTGCAATGTCGGCTGCCAGTTTCAAGCAAGCCGCACAGCAAGAAGCGCAGCAAGAAGCCCTGCGGCTAAAAATGCTCAAAACTATCCCTAGTTTTGGGTTTGACAATTTAATTGCAGATTGGACATTTATCAAATTTTTGCAGTATTTTGGCGACGACGAAGCGCGAGATGTAACGGGCTACAATCTGAGCCAAGATTATTTTGACATAGTTACGCAACGCGACCCGCGGTGGGCTGACATCTACCTGTTTCTTTCCACAGCTATTTCTTTTTATCAGGGAAAGCCTGAAACTGCTGTTCAGTTTATAGAGCGCGGTACTAGCGCTCTTTCCCTTTCGCCACAAATTCATTCCCAATCGTGGATAGTGTGGCGCACTAAAGGTATTGATGAGTTGCTGCTGTTGGGGGATATTCCCGAGTCAATTCACTCTCACGAAATGGCCGCTGATTGGGTGGAAAAAAACCCGTCAGGGGCTTCATTGGCGCAGATGTTTCGAGCCACTGCTGAGTATTTGCGCCGAGATCCCGATAGCGTGCCGGTGCGGTTTAATGCTTGGAGCACGGTTTATGCTCAAACAACTGATAAGTTGGTGCGTCAAAGGGCGAGACAAGCTCTTGTCAAGTTGGGAGCTCAGGTGCAAAAAGATAAGGATGGAAACGAGAGTTTTATTTTGCCGCCTCGAAAGTAAGCAGAAGGAAGAAGGAAGTTCGGCAACGGATTGTGTAACGGATGTAACGGATGTAACGGATATCAGGAAGAAGGAAGAAGGGAAATGCAGTCGCAGTAATAGTTTCAGATATCAAGAATGTCCTAAATGTCAAGGCCGTTGACTGTAATTCCCCAATCTAAAATCTAAAATCTAAAATCTAAAATCAGCTTGAGTTAGTTCGCGCCATTCACCGGGTTTTAGACCTTCCAGACGCAAATGCCCGATCGCACATCTGACCAGCCGCAGCGTCGGAAACCCTACTGCTGCGGTCATCCTGCGGACTTGGCGGTTGCGGCCTTCTGTGAGAGTCATTTCCAGCCAAGCTGTCGGCACGTTTTTGCGAAATCTAATCGGCGGTTCGCGGGGCGGCAAAGCGGGTTCTTCTAACAATAATTGCACTTTTGCCGATCGAGTCCGATAATCTTGAATTGTGACACCTGTCTGCAAAGCAGCGATCGCACTTGCATCAGGAATTCGTTCCACTTGCACCCAGTAAGTGCGGGGATGAGCGAATTTCGGGTCACTGAGGCGGTGCTGAAGGGGCCCATCATCGGTTAGCAGCAACAAACCTTCACTATCGCGATCGAGCCTTCCTACTGCATAAATGTTAGGAATAGGAATATAGTCTTTGAGAGTGCTGCGTTTAGTCTCACTGGAGTTGTCAGTGAATTGAGTTAAAACATCATAAGGTTTGTAAAATAGAATGTAACGATAGGGCATAAGCAATTAACAAAAATGTACTAATATCAATAATCCTGTAGGGGCGGGTTTCACCAACAATAATTGGCTAAAACTCACAATCTCAAAAACCCGCCCCCACCCAACGTCAAACCACTTTCTATCTCTCCTCTGCGCCCTCTGCGCCCTCTGCGGTTCATAAAAAAATAAATCTTGTTAACCAAAGATTCAAACCTGCTCAAAAATCTTCAGCCTTTAAGAGCCTCGCAAATCTCAACTACCCAATTTTACCATGCCCGAAGCCACACACCGCGTTTGCATCGTCTTAGGAACTCGCCCGGAAGCGATTAAACTAGCCCCAGTAATTCAACTCTTCAAAAGTTCGCCCACCTTTGACACCCAAGTAATTTTAACCGGTCAGCACCGAGAAATGGTCGAGCAAGTAATGCAAATGTTCGATCTAAAAGCCGATCGGGATTTAGCAATTATGCAGCACCAGCAAACCTTGACGGATATTACTTCCCGGAGTTTGCAGGGTTTGGAAGCCTTGTTTAAAGAATTGCAGCCCGAAATCGTGTTAGTTCAGGGCGATACAACGACTGCGTTTGCCGCTACTTTGGCTGCTTTTTACCAGAAAATACCCGTAGGTCACGTAGAAGCCGGATTGCGGACAGACGACGTATTCAATCCTTACCCCGAAGAGGCTAACCGACGGTTGATATCTCAACTCACACGCCTGCATTTTGCCCCGACAGCGCTGGCCCAAGAGAATTTAGGGCGATCGGGCGTTTTGGGAGAAATTCACCGTACAGGCAACACAGTAATCGATGCCTTGCTTTCTGTCGCCAAACGCCAACCAGAATGCAACATTCCTAACTTAGATTGGAGCAAATATCGCACTATCTTAGCAACAGTTCACCGCCGCGAAAATTGGGGAGAACCCTTAGCAGGAATTGCTCACGCATTTCTCCAAATCTTAGATAAGTTTCCCGATACAGCCTTGCTCTTACCTCTACACCGAAATCCGACAGTCAGAGAACCTTTAAAAGCTCTTTTAGGCGACCATCCGAGAGTCTTTTTAACCGAACCTTTAGATTACGCAGAATTAGTAGGAGCAATTCAGAGATGTCATTTAATCCTCACAGATTCCGGTGGATTGCAAGAGGAAGCACCTAGTTTGGGCAAGCCCGTTTTAGTATTACGAGAAACCACAGAAAGACCAGAGGCAATTTCTGCGGGTACAGCTAAACTCGTTGGTACTAATTCTGATATAATTACAGCAGCAGCGGCAGAGTTGCTGAGCAATTCCGAAGCATACAACGCAATGGCAATGGCAATTAATCCCTTTGGTGACGGTTTGGCGGCTTCGCGGATTTTGAAAATTGTTGAAGAGTATTTTAGTTAACTACCTCTCGATTATTCGGCGGTTGAAACGGCAATTAAACAAACTTTCGTCCCCGCAGAGGGGGACTAATTGCTGTTAAAAAAAGTCGGTTTCTGCCTCCATTCCCGAATTACCAATCCCCACCGCCACCCCCACTACTAGAGTCGCTACTACTGCTACTGCTGTAGTCGCTACTGCTGCTAATGCTGTAGTCGCTACTGCTACTGCTACTGCTGCTGTAGTCGCCGCCTCCGCAATAATCGCTACTGCTGCTGTAATCGCTACCCCCACCGCCAGCGTTGGAGTCGCCACCGCCAAAGCTACTGCTAATGCTGTAATCGCCACCGGCACCGCCACCGCTGGAGTCGCCACCGCCAAAGCTACCCCCGCAGTCGCTGTTGCTAATGCTGTAGTCGCTGCTATTACTGGTGTAGTAGCCACCGCAATCATCGTTGCTACTGTTACTGCTGTAGTCGCTACTGGTACAGTAATCAATACTGTTACTGCTGTAGTCGCCACCCCCACCGTAATAGTTGTGGCTGTTACTGCTGTAATTGCGATTGTTACTGCTGTAATTGGGACTGTTACTGCCGTGGTTGCGATTGTTACTGCTGTAATTGCGCGGATAACGGCGGTGGCGGTAACGAGATATCCGAGAAAATAAGCTGCGAAATATCCTGAAGATAATGAAGCAAGGTATAAACGCTATGAATGCTATCAATAACAACCCAAGTAAGCCATAGATTAAATTCGATGAATCTTCACTGGTGGATGTACTATTGCTAATAACTGGGGATTGACTTGGTATTGGTGACGGTTTCACCCCTTGATATGGTACGATTGGAGCCAAAGGCAGCGTGGTTTGAGATTGAGCATTTACCGTCGGAGTTTGTAAAACATTTACTAACGCCTTTGTCCCGGCTAATGTGCCCCCGTCAAAGTCCTGCTGTTTAAATCTGGGCGTAATTTCGGTTTCAATAATACCCACTGCTTTAGCATCCGGCAAAATGCTTTGAATGCCAGAACCTGTTTCAATTTGAACGCGGCGTTCCCCCACAGAAATCAACAATAAAACTCCGTTACTTTTACCTTTTTTGCCAATCCCCCAAAAGTTAAATAATTCTGTAGCAAATGCTTTTGGGGTCGCAGATGGTTTAGTATCTGGCACTGTCACAACAGCGATTTCTGAACCATTTTTCGCCTCTAAATCCGAAATCATTTGATTTAGCTGAGTTTCGGTGCTGTCGCTGAGAATGTTTGCCTTATCCGTTACCCAAGTGTTATTTACTTGACGGGGATTCGGTACTTCTTGTACTGTTATAGCTTGGCTTGTTAGGGGAAATGCAATTGCCGAAAAGCATAGCAAACTGGTCCAGATTATTTGTTTATTGCTAAATTGTAACTGCATCGCTTCAGTCTCCTGAATAACTGCTAGTCTGAAATTGACATATATCTGTCCGCCTAATTACAATTAAATAACCAGCTTACTGTCACGTCAATTCATATTATTCAGAAATTGGATTCATAAAAATCATAATTTTAGGTGCGCCATAAGGAATGAGAATTAAATAACTTCCACAATAACAATTAAAATTGTAAGTTATTTAATTCGCGATCCTAAGCACCTTACATTTATAGTCATGGACGCACGGGTGGCGAGAAACCGGGTTTTTAACCAAAATAATTGCTGAAACCCCTCAATTCCGGTTCAAAAACCCGGTTTCTTAGTTGGCGAGTGCTAACTAATTTAGATATTTTTAAGGAGAGGGAAGTTGTGGCTGAAAATTGCTGCTACCTTTATAACCGGATAAAATAGCCAGTTTTTCCAAAGATTGCCTGCCCGTGTAATATTTTCCACGAATTTCCCAAGTGGGATAAGCTTTAATATTGGCAGCTTTGCACAAATCGGGTTGAGCATCTTTGCCTCTGGGATCGCACTCAATGTAAGTAATGGCGGTAAATGCTTCTTTGCCGAAAAGTTCTTGTTGCGTGTGACAGTGAGGACACCAGTAAGCACCGTACATTCTAGCTTTGATGGTCTGCAAATGGGTTGCTAAAGCTATTTGATCCGGCACAGATTCGCTGCGAATAGGTGGCGCTTCTTGTTCGGTAACAGGCTGTGCGAAAGGGGGAGGAGGAGGGAGGGTTTGTGCTAATTTTTGAGTGGGTTTGTTGCTGAAACTGAACTGTGCAATTCTTCCGTCTGCTTTGGTAGTGACGAAAATCCCCAAAGTCAGAAAAATGCCGATCGCACAAAAGTTGAATTTGCTTACTCTCATCTTGGATTTCATCTTGAATTTACTAGGATTTCGCGAGCTTGATTCATAGCCTCTACAGCATTGTTTACCACAAAGATGTTAAATTGTGCTAAACCTTTAAAAAAAAGTTTACTTTCGGCGCTGTGATTTAACAAAATAACTTGTTTGTTAGCTTTGAGGGCGAGGGTAATTTCCGAAGCAGTGCCCGTGCCCATACCGCAGGCAATTATTACATCTGAAGAAAGAACGTTAATGTTATTTCTGGCGTTTCCCATATCGGTGACAATGGCAATATCTACAGCTTCAGAAATGCCGCGAGTGTCATTTCCTGGAAGGATGCCCACTGTTAAACCGTTAGCTGATTTTGCTCCTTTGTTGGCGGCATCCATGACGCCAACATTTCTACCGCCAGTTAGCAATATCCATCCTGCTTCGGCGATGAGTTGTCCGAGTTGATAGGCGTTTTCTAAGTCGGTTGATGTGGCACTATCGCCAGGGCCCATGATGCCAATGATGATTTTTTTCATAGTTTTGGAGTGAATATGGTGTTATTAATACTTGATAGTTTTTGAGCACTATATACAAATGTATGTTATCAGATAAATAGTGGTTTCCTCAAAACAGTTGGTGAGCAAAATAACTTCCTGAAGTTTCCTAGTATTTTTACAATGTATGCTGATTTAACATTAACAAGTGAGAGATAACATGAGTGTCGCCCCCAACCCGGAAACAAAGCTGATGGAAAAAATCCGTAGTTTACCGCCGGATAAAATTACGGTATTAGAAGATTTTATGGATTTCCTTTTAACGCGAAGTGAAGATCGTCTTCTCGTTTATACTGCAACTCAACTCTCAGAAGCAGTTTTTGCTAAAATTTGGGATAACCCAGAGGACGCGGAGTATGATGAGTTATAATTTTGGTGAGGTGGTTTTAGTTCCGTTTCCTTTTACAGATCAAACTACCAATAAAAAACGTCTCGCAGTTGTTATTAGTTCTGACGTTTATAATGCAGAATATCCCGATCGCATTCTGATGGGTATCACGAGTCAAGTTAGCAGTAGTCCGAAAGTCGGTGATATTGTCATAACAGATTGGCGATCGGCTGGTCTTTTAAAAGCTTCTATGATTAAGCCAGTTATTATTACGACAATTGAGAAGCAACCGATCCCCAAAAAATTGGGAAGGCTTCAAGATGTATATCTCCAATCTCTGAAAGAGGGAGCTATCGGAATTATAGGTGATAATTGAGCGAGAGCCTTTCTGAATAATGCTTAGAAAGAACTATCGCCTGTATTAATGTTCTCAACATTTATTTCTCAACATCTATATAACTACTGACTGTTGAGAAGTATTTGTAACCGTTTTTGTTGAATTTGTCGATGATCTTCGTCTAATTTTGCAATAACTTCTTCTAATTTGCAACCTAATTCTTCCATTTCCAAGCGACTGCGACGTAAGTTAGCGAGGAGTCGTCGATCGACATCTGGATGTGGCATATATCCTGGTTCGTTCATCATAATCTCCACTCAATCTTAATTTCTTGAATGCTGCGTTCCCAGGCGGGAAGTCTGGCTTGGGTATAAGCAATTACTTCTGTCATTAATCTTAGCATATCAGAAGTTGCTGTTGGTTGTGCATTAGCCAAGCGTCGTTGCAATAGGGAAAACTGGGAAAACCGCTCATCGGCTTGCTGTGCGACACTTTTTAGCTGATCTAAATAGTCAATTGTTCTGTCTGTTTCTCCAAATTGCTCAAATAGAGTGTATTCAGCTTCTGTAGCATCGTCGATAATATCCAATAATTGCCGTTTTAGGCTCCAGATGGTTTCGGCAATTTCTATGGGCAGTTTTGCCATGTTTACTTGTGTGAGATGTACCGTATAGATTTTAGGCTAACAGCGTACCAGAAATGACTAAGGCAGGCCGCGTTTTGCGTATTTCTGTTCCTACTGACGGATCGAATCTAGCTATCGGGATGCTTCCCAGTCGGTAATCGCTTGAGCTTGCCATTCCTCATCCCATCCTAAATCTAATTCGTCAATTAGCTTGCAAGCTTCTGCTAAAGCTTGGTTTTCTTGTTGTTTTCGCCATTGTTTTAAGAGAGCTTCTATCAAAGCACGCTTGGTTGGGCGCTTTTTGATTGACGTATGTGAGTAATTCATCTGGCAAGCTGATAGAGATGTCGCTCATTGGCTAATCAGAATAGTATTTTGCGCTCATTTTAGCAATTATTGGCTGAAATGACAATCTTTTGTTATTTGAATGCAAAATAAGAGCGATCGCCATGATTGATGAATGATGAGCGAGATCCTTTTTGAGTCTGGTCGATCGAGGGCGATCTATCTTCCCAATTTTTTATTACAAAATTACAGGTTGTGTGAGGCTTAACAAAAAATGGCAAAATCTGCCATAATAGATAACGAGTTAAATGAGGTAAGTAATACCAGTGACAAGCATGAATATTTCTCTACCTGACTCAATGCGAACTTATATAGAAGAACAGGTAGCCCAAGGGTGTTATAGTACAGCTAGCGAGTATTTTCGTGAGTTAATTCGCCAAGACCAAAAACGCAAAGCTTCAGAACGTTTGGAAGCGATGTTATTAGAGGGTTTGGAATCGGGAAATCCTACCGCGATGACGGAGGAAGATTGGATGGAGATTCGTCAAGCTGTGCGATCGCGTATTTCCCAGAATCAGGGGTTGCAGGAATAAAAAAGACCTCGATCCAAAAACGTCCGCAAATTATCGGCGATTTGATTGAATTAGCCACTTACATGGCGGAAGATAATATGGATGCTTCCGATCGCTTTCTTGTCGGGACGGAAGAAACGTTTAAACAATTAGCCCAAACGCCAAAAATTGGAAAACACTGTATTTATCTCCTTTTATGAACTGAGTGCTAAAGGTTGTTTGACCAATTGTTCGACAACTAGCGATCGACAAACAGCTTCAATTTTGTTATTTCCACCAATTTCAAATAACAGATGCAGCCACTCATTAGGAGAAAGGGATAGATTTTCTAACCAAGGAGAAGGAGTAACTTGTCCCCAGCCGACGATTGTGCCGAGGTTCGCAGGCTTTTGATTTAACTGATCGGGATTTGGGTTGAGTTGTACATCAAGTCGAATGCAGGTTTTGAGGATAATGTTTAAAAATTGGTCATTTGTAGCAACTTCAGAAGTAGAATTAGTTGAATTGATCTGCCAATAGTAGTTGAGATTGAGGACATAATCATAGGGAAATTGCCACCCCATCGATAGCAATTCTGATTCGGTAAAATCGTATTGTTGCCAAATTTGTTGAAAGTTCATAATCTGACGAATAAATGGGATTAAGGGAGCAGAATAAAGTGGGTGTCTCCACGACTTCCAGGTTTTCCTGATGCGTTTAGGGGTTGTTCTGCGGGTGCACCTCCTCCTGGGCCATTGTAAACACGAGCATAGGATGAACCATCAGGTTGAGTCATAATTCTGACACTGTATTGAGTGTCTGGGCTTGTCCAAATTGTACCCGCACCGCTTTTTGAACCTCCTCTAGCTGGAGTGAATATCCAACTCGAAGCAGTAAGTTCTGTTTCGAGGGTAGTTTTATCGATTCCACTGACAAGGAAATTGAGAACATCTGTGACTGTTAGGATGTTACCTGATGACATAGTTCAGGGAAGTTGGGTTTTGGATGGGGTGCATCAGCACTGGTAGGAGCGATCGCCATTTTGATTATAAAACGGGCGATCGCCCTTCTGAATTATTAGAAAGGGCGATCGTTCTTTTTTGACCGCAGATGGACGCAGATTAACGCGGATGCAGGAAGGGATCTCGCTCTTTTGATTCATAAAGCTTAAAAAAATCGACATTAATTTTTAACTTCCTGAAAAATTTTATAATATTCGCAAATTATTTCAATAAAAATATCCCCTTCCAACCGAAAATGACTCAAAGCAGATAAATCTAGATTAGGAGGAAAATTGAAAGGATAGGACAGGGAAGATAAGAAAGTTTCAGCATTTTCTTCAAGCTTTCTGAGTTCGACTTCTCCTACCCAAAAACAGTAATTTTCATCATCGGAATTGATGGGGCGAGAAATCACTAGGTGAAGAATGCGATCGAACTCGATCGCTACATCTCCCACTTCGGGCCCAAAGGTGAAGTCTAAACGCAAGCCAAGATTTTGAGGGCGGAGTGAAACTCCTACTAAATCGGCACTTTTTAAGTCTTCTAAAAAGGTTTTGAGGTTGAGTGCGATCGCGGTTGTCATAGAATCACTTTTTCTCCGGTATTATGTGTCTTAGCCCCTGGTTCAAATTTTATTTGATTTCCATCTCTATTGTATCTACGACGGTAAGTTTTGCCCTCCGTCCCGCGTATATGAGGCCCTGTACGGACTATTTCACCATTTGGTCTAATATTAATTATACTACCATCTGGGTGTTCAAAGCTTTGATAGCCACCTTTTGTGCTGGTTTGAAATTGGAAGCCGTAACTCTCCAGTATGGCGATCGCTTCTGATAAGGTTTGTCCTGTCAAATCGGGAAGTTGTTGTGCGGCGGGATTCATTGGTTGTGAATGGGAAAGATTTTGAGCGATCGCCATTTTGATTATAAAACGGGCGATCGCCATGATTGATTATAAAACGGGCGAGATCCCTTCTGAATTATTAGAAAGGGATCTCGCCATGATTGATGAATTAAGAGCGAGCTCCCTTTTGGTCTAATATGAATGATAATGACCTTAACTAAGCATGACACCTCAACAGAAGTTTGAAATTATCTTTACACGGCCAGTATTCCAGCATCTTGCAGCGATCGACCGGAAGTATTATTCATTAATCCGCACTACAATAGAGGAGCAGTTAAGCTATGAACCAGAGGTAGAAACGCGCAACCGCAAACCGCTAGTGGAACCTTCCGAATTAGGTGCTACTTGGGAGTTGCGATTTGGGCCGAGTAATCGGTTCCGGGTGTTTTACGAGACTAACCTTGATACCTATGAGGTTTATATCTTGGGAATTGGGGTAAAAGTTGGCAATCAGTTATTTATAGGAACAGAGCAGACTGAATCATGAAAATAGTTTCTTTAGCTGAAATTATAGCAAAATTTGCTGATTACTTGAATGCCGATCGCGGAGAGCCAATTTTAATTACTGAAAATGGTCAACCAGTAGCGGCAATGACTTTAATTAAAGATCCTGAAGCTCTGGAGCGTTTCTTGTTGGCTAACAATCCAAAATTCAATCAAATTTTGGACAAATCTCGGCAAAGTTTGAAAGAAGAGGGAGGAGTGAAGTCGGAGGATTTCTGGAATTTAGTGGATGAATGAGCTTTGTTGGAGACTCAAAAAGAGTAAATTTAAGAGAGAACGATCGCCCTTCTGAATTATTAGAAAGGACGATCGATCTTTTTTAACCGCAGATGGACGCTGATTAACGCGGATGCAGGAAGGGCGATCGCTCGTTGGATGAATTATGGGCGATCACCTTTGTGAATTTGGTGCAGAAAGGGCGATCGCTCTTGTTTGGGGAAAGGGTGATCGCTCTGATAACACTTAACTGCAAATTTTCATTCTCAATCGCCCTAAGTGTTGTAACCTGAACTGGATGAAGACGAATAATTACTACTTGGAGTATTAGTAATTGTCCCAGAAATAGGAACAGTAAAAGATATGTTTGTGTCAAACGGCTTGGCTAGCCCCTGATTTTGAAGAGTCATCATATAGTTAAAAGCTATATCTCCAAATAGGTCGCCTGGATCAATTTCAAATCGATCCTTGATCAGGTAGGTTATATTAGCAGAATAGCGAATATCAGTGTCCCCATCTCCATCTACATCTACTTTCTGACTAATGCTGTCTGAAAAACTAGCACTGGTACCTCGTGTTCCTCCATACGCCCAAAATAGAGGATATCCATCTAAGGGGTTGAAGCTAAAACTGTTGCGGCGAACCAAGTCAGACGGTGTACCTTGAGAATTGATTTTCAAATACTCTTCCAAGTGATTAATAGCCTGACTTTGAAATTCTTTGAATTGATTAGTTTGCTTGACTTGTTCTATGACCCCTGGTGGATTATTAAAAGCTCCGCCTTCATTTCGTATAAACTTGTGGATAAATTCAATAGCTGTAGAACTACTAAATACACTCCCAGAAATCAACTTACTCAAAGGATTATTCGCTAAATTTTTAGCATCCTGTAAGGCTTTACTACTCTCAGTTTCAAGTTTCAACTGGGGAACATTGTTTTCTAAACCTGGAAGCACAATGAAGGATTTAAGAGGTTCAAGATTAATGGATGAATTCCCTGATTTTGAGAAGTTCAATATGTTTTTATTGACATCTGTAAAATTAGGCCTTGTTACGCCTAGCTGACTGCCAATATTAAGGGGTGTCTTCGGTACTGGTGTCCCTTCTTTGTAAGCCACCGCCTTACTGCCATTCCAGTAAACGTTACCGTGCTCAAAGTATTGAATGATATTCCCATTCCCCAAGCCCTTTTCCTCACTCGTTGGAGCACCTAACCAGCCTTCCAATCCACCTGTATTCCTGTATGTTTGACGGATGCCTCCGTAAAGCGGGAATGTTCCATTTGCACTGCTGACGATCGACCCATTCTCAAATAGCTGATAGCTCGCACCATTAGAGTTGGTGACATCTGAAATGGGATTGCCCAATGTCCCTTGATAATTCTGGAAAACAGGATAGAAATTGCCACCTATTGTGTACCCGTTGAGAGAAATTGAATTAGGCGCCGGCTGCACGGGATTGTCAATTGGTGGCTGCACGGGATTGTCAATTGGTGGCTGTACGGGATTGTCAATTGGTGGCTGTACGGGATTGTCAATTGGCGGTTGTACGGAATTGTCAATCGGCGGCTGCACGGGATTGTCAATCGGCGGTGTAGATGGGATATCTTGGACATTGGTGACGTACAAACCAGATACAAAACCGCTACCATCTGCCAGGTGATACCAGACATCACTGCTACCTTCACCATTAGGATCGTTGATTAATTCACCTTGAGTCTGGTAGTCAAATTCCAGTTGTGTCCCAGGACTGACTTTACCGACAGAAGCACTGGAAGTATCAGCAGTGGGACGAATATTAACACCACCGTTAATCTGGACAGCAATTTTACCCCCATCCGTTACACCACTCAAATTAACCGCCCGTTCCCAAGGCGTAACTTGTCCATCTAAACCCCAAGTTGTCGGGTTCGAGAAAGGTGTCGGAATATAAACTTGCGGCGTTGTCTCCTTCGCCACTTGCACAGCTTTATTCAAATTCACCACCCCAAAACCCGTTTCTTCATCCCATCCGGGCTCCTTCAAATCGATCGCACTTCCGGTCAAAACGTCAATCACTTGGGTAGGATTCAAATCGGGATTACTCTCCCAAACCTTAGACGCCATCCCCGCCGCTTTGGCCGCGGCAACAGAAGTTCCCGCCATCGTGCCTAAATCATCGCCAACTGTCGATAAAGTCGGATTGTCGATCGCACCTCCGGGCACTAAAATATCCAAACCATAGCCATAGCTGGAATAATCCGATCGCCCAAATCCATCAGATGAACCAACCGTGATAATATTCTCAAACTCCTGGGAAGATTGACCCAAAACAGACATCACACCGCCGTCATTACCAGCCGCTACAACTAACAGCACTCCATTCTGACGCGCATTTTCTAATGCCGCACGTTCTCGGTTCGTAAATTCGTAACGAGTGGTAATGCTTCCATCAGCATTCTTTTGAGTTAAATCGAGGGGAAGAAGTGCGATCGCATTCTTCTTCTTTTGTGCTTTCGCCTCACCCACAAAATCAGTTAAAGCTAAATCCCATTCCCCAGAACCAATTGCCCGACTTAGGTACACATTGGCTTTATCGTTGTAGCCATCAATGCCTTTATCGTTGCCTTGAATCGCACTCACTAAACCCCAGCTAAATGTGCCGTGTTCGTTACCAGTGCCAGCAGTAAACAAAGGATTGCTATCTTTGTCAATGCGATCGCGCCCCATAGTCACTTTAGAGTAATCCAAATCGGGATTGTTCGTCGCAAACCCAGTATCGATGATACCGATAAAGGCGCGATTTTCTGGCGGCGAACTAATCGGTAATACGGTTTCAATAGGCGGTTCCGGGTCGATCGGCTGCGACATATCGTCGATCGGCTCAAGTCCAACTAGAGGCGGTTCCGGGGCGATCGTAGGCGGTTGCACCGGTGGTGTTGGAGGGGTCGGCACCGTTGCTACAGGTGGCGTTGTCGCAACAGGCGGCGTTGCCACAGGCACCGTTGCTACAGGCGGCGTTGTCTCAATCGGTGGCGCTACAGCCACAGGTGGTTTTGTCTCCACAGGTGGCGTTGTCTCCACAGGTGGCGTTTCCACAGGAGGCGCGACAGCAACCGGCGGTTTTGTCTCCACAGGTGGCGTTTCCACAGGAGGCGCGACAGCAATCGGCGGTTTTGTTTCCACAGGCGGCGTTTCCACAGGAGGCGCTACAGCCACAGGTGGTTTTGTCTCCACAGGTGGCGTTTCCACAGGAGGCGCGACAGCCACAGGCGGTTTTGTCTCCACAGGCGGTGTTTCCACAGGAGGCGCGACAGCAACCGGCGGTTTTGTCTCCACAGGTGGCGTTTCCACAGGAGGCGCGACAGCCACAGGCGGTTTTGTCTCCACAGGCGGCGTTTCCACAGGAGGCGTGACAGCAACCGGCGGTTTTGGATCAATCGGTGGCGTTTCCACAGGAGGCGCGACAGCAACCGGCGGTTTTGGATCAATCGGTGGCGTTTCCACAGGAGGCGTGACAGCTACCGGGGGTTTTGTCTCCACAGGTGGCGTTTCCACAGGAGGCGCGACAGCTACCGGCTGCTTTGATTTGACATAATCGATCAATTTCTTGCCGCCATCAAGTTTAGTCCAATCCTTACTTGGATCGATAACTTTGTCGATCGACACTGCTTTGCCCGTCGCACCTGTTAAATTGAAAACCAAATCGTTATAATCTTTATCTGAACCAGTATCAACCCGCTGATCTTCCATCGCAAATGCCTTGCCATTGCCAGTGACATCTGCTACTTGACCGTACAACCAAGCATCATCTGGATTAGTGCTAGATAATGATAGCAGCGGGCGTTTGTCACCGCCGGCACCGGGATTCTTAAACACATCTTGCACCGTACCATTTGGCACCAGCATCACCGCAAAAGCCTCTCCCGGTTTCATCGGAAATGTTTTCGCGCCGCTGTACTGCCCTTCGTTATAATTTCCCTCTCCTAAACTGCCATTAAATAGTGGATTTGCACCTTCTGTGGGGTCAGAAATTACTACGTGACCAAAGGTAGAATTGGTCAGGGATCGTCTTGCTGCTTCTTTGATAAATTCCTGAGAACCAGGGGTAAATTTCTCCATTCCCACCACGCTGAAAATGGCAACTTCACCTTTATAATTGCCGCCGTCGTGCAGCCAGTCAAAGCCAACTTGTCCCGTTGAATCTGTAGCGAAAAAGCCGGAGTCAACCCCTAAACCTGTCAGCGGGTCAACTTTGCCGTCTGGAGTTAAACTAACTTGATAATTGGTATCGCGGGAGGGTGCAGAAATTTTGAGTGCATAATTGGTTGCACCCAAATTATCGATGCTAAAAGTCCCCGAATTTGTGCCGTTGGTTTCGATGTCTTTGACGACTTTTCCCTGGCTGTCGAGGAGTTGCATCCCGACAATGGAACTAAATCCTTCAGCCGTAACTCGAAAGCTGCCTGTATTCAGCCGATTAAAACGATAGGTGTCTGTGGGGTCAGTTTTACCTGCGAAGTCGATGGAGAAATAGTTGTCGTTCAGATTGCCGATCGATATATTAGACATGATGCACCTCGATTAATTCGATAACTTTGGGCTGATATTTATCTATCTGAAGTGCGTCGGAGTTTTTATGCGTTTTGTAATATAACTTCACAAAGAGTGTGGGGTTAACTCGCTGAACTTCCATCGCTACTTATTTATCTGGAGTAAGTTTTAGTTTTTATGCAAAGTTTCAGTCTTTGTAACATAACTTTACACAAACTACCGGGAATCAAGGTTTTACATCCACCTCACACTCAGGGAGATGGATATAATTGCGATTGGCTGATGCCTGTTCTCCCTATTGTGGTAAAATCTGATGGTGAGAAGACCTTTGCGGAATTTGGTATTTTCTCATGCCTCCGGGGTCGCCTGCTGCTTGATTAAGAACTAACAAAAAAAACACCGCGAATAAAATTGTCTCCCAACCAAAAGGTGCCGGCTTCGGTTCTTCTTTGGGTTGATCTGTAACAGACTCGACGTTGACTTTGATGTCGAGTTTGCCCTCAATGACTTTGCCTTTGAAAAGTCCATCGCTGGCAACACCCTTAAATCGCATTGGATTAGTTTGTTCTCCTGACATTGTGGTTATCCTTGTGTTGGTAGATTATGAAAAAACAAAATTCAATGAAGGGCGTGATCCTTTCTAAATCTGGCGTATAAATGGCGCCAGATTCAGACAATCAGGAATCAGCCCGACATAAAATCAGAATTTTTTTGAGCAATGTGTCGGCCAATTCCTTGGATTTTGGACAATCCCGTCCTTTTCCAAAAAGAGTAAATAGTCTGTGTCTTGATATTTAACTGTCGGGCGATGACTGCTATTTTTTCGGGCGACTGCTGCAAAAACAATCTTTGAACAAGAATTTGACAGTTGCAGTCGGGACGGTTTCGAGGATGACATTTCCGAAGTTCGTATTCTGGATCTCGCCTGATGTATTGTACTATCTTCCATGCTAAAGCTTGTTTTTCTTGTCTCTCAATCCTTTCGATTTCCACCTCCAAGCCATCTAAAGAATCATTGTAAAATCCGCTGCGTTCTAAAACGTCTAAATCTAAGGACAGCTCTTGTTGATTTTTGGTAATATGTAAATCGTGAATTCGATACCTGAGATGAGCGTTAACCCAAGTCGTCAGACTGGCTTGAATCGGAGAACGTCGGGGATGAAACTTGTGGAGGTTTTTGTCTAACCATTCCCAAGTTTTATTAACTGCTTCATAATAATAGGGATGAGAACTTTTTGACAATTTTGGAATACGTTGCAGTTGCCGCAACAATCGATCCATCAATTCTCGACGCTGCGAACTATCCGGTGATTCCGAGCAAATTGCTAGAATTAGCTTACATAACCGCTCATCTTGAGGAGTGCGATCGGAATATTGTTCCAGTGCCAACCTCAATTTATCTATGCGATCCATAATCACCCTCCTCAAAGAAGTGTATGCAAATCGAACTGAATTAAAAATTTTCTCAAAAGCCAGTCAAGGACGGGCTTTTTGACTTACCCCACTTACAATAAAGGATTAAATTAACCCAAGCAAATTTTTCCAAGGTGGCTGAAACCTTGGTATACTCGCGGTTAGCAGCTTGGGAAAGCATAAACCTTGCAATTTAACCTTGGGAGTCCCAAGGTTTGTCAAACCTTTTTCTGGATTCGCTCATGCAGAACAATAGTGGTCGGAATCTTAACTGGAAGAAAGGTAAAGAGAGTGCAAAGCTATTAATTGAAGTTTTACACTGCTTTACTGACGGGGATTTGGAAAAATTTAATAATTGTGAAAGCCTTCAAAAATATATCAATACTCGTTGGGAAGGAACTGATCTGTGGGTGAAAAAGACAAGGCTACAGGATCTGGTTGAGCTGACACAGAAATGGGGTAAAACCTTAGACAAAGAGCAAATCCGCAATGCCCTTCACTGTCTGAAACAATTGAACATCATGGAAGACCAGCGGGGCGTAACGAATTCCAAAACAATTACTGGTTCGGACAAATGGTGTTTTGTTCTGAAGTTTCACTCTCGATGTAAGGAAGAAAATCGGGATTGGCTATTTGGAAAAGAAGAGACACAGGGAGAATGGGAACGCCGGAAAGTCAAACAGCCAGAGGTTCTTAAATCCCGCCCTATTCAAGATCCAATAACCCCTTTAGGTTTGGCGAAGGATGCTAACAATCGGGGGTTTAACTTAAAACAAGCTGGCGAATTAGTTGAAGCTAGAAAAGAATTCGAGCTCGCTATTAAAATCAACCCTGATAATGGAGCAAGTTACTATACTCTGGGAGTGATGTATGAGGAAGCCGGGAAAGTTGATTGGGCGATGAAACTGTATCAGGATGCAGCATTCCGCGGCTTTGCTGCTGCTTATTGCAATTTGGCCCGTTTGTACATTCTTGAATATAAAGATTTTCATAAATCTGTTGAAAAAATCGGACATGGTTTAAAGCTGGTGGAAACCGAGAAAGTTGAGGATGACAAAATAGTCAAAGCTGGGTTGTTAACCTATCTTGCTTGGGCTTGGAAGGAACAAGGACGCTATGAAGAAGCTTTGGTTAAGTTGCAAGAGGCTGTTAAACTAGATAGCGTTCGGGGTTTAACTTATGGCATTATGGCTCAAGTGCAAGAAAATCTGGGGAATGATGCAGAAGTTGTGAAAGCTTGGAAAAAAGTTCTGGAATATGCTAAGTCGGATGAGCGAGATGAAGATGTTTACATTGGTAAGGCTCGTCAGCGTCTGAAGCAATTAGGTGGCTCTACTTAAATATAAAATGCGTGAAGCGTAGCTATCCCGTAGGGAATCGCGCGGTGAGATACCCGACTTCTTTAAGAATTCGGGTATCGGGTAATTGTGTTTTTTAGGTGGATTTACTTAAGTGCGATCGCACTTATTTGAGATTTAGCCTTAATCAAGGACATGGGTATTCATTGCCATGTCGATCGATACAAATTCGGGGTATCATGTTATTGTTATTCATGGCTGACCCAAAAGCTATCCGAGCGATTGAAGCGCCTGAAACTGCTGCTAATACCAAAGCTATGTGGCCGAGTGCGATCGAGCAAATGAGGAGGGGTGAAATCAAGACTTTGCAATTCATACTCTTGTCTCCAAGTCAATTTTTTGAACAAAGGACAACTGAGTTAGGCCTAACTGCTGTCTACATACCCACTCTATAAATGTCTGATTCCAACATGGAACCCAACAATCCAAAACAAGTTGGGGAATTAAGTTGGAAAGGTTAAAAAGACCTCTCCTAATAGACTGCTGTACGTGAAGTCTGTTACTCAACCTTAAAGAGCGTTGCTAAAATGACCAAAATATCAAATCCCCCTTGCCTGGAATGTCAGGAAGCAGAACAGAGAGAGAATCTCGATATTAACTGTATTTTAAATAAACTCAAATCAGTAAAACAAAGCCAACTTTCTTCTCGGGAAATTTCCTATTTATGTTTGTGTTTATGTTTGTTGTCAAGGTATGAAAAAGCTTTTAGAATGGTTAAATATAAAACGCCGACAATAGAAGAACTCAAGAGCAAAGATCCCGAAATTAGTCAAAAGGGTGAAAATCTGAGTGCAGATATGTCAAAGACAGTACACCTGTATATTAAACAAATGATGGGCATAGATGAAGAAAAACGCTTGCCACCTTGGTCTAAAGTTTGCTCATTTATGCGCGATACTGGATGTAAAAAAAATCAGCAATCACCTCAAGTAGAAATACAAAGGTGTATGTTCATTGCCAGAGTCAAAGGTAATAAAATATCTGACATTGAAATGCAAAATAACTTAAAAAAACTTGGGATTGAAGTAGAAACTATAGAGATACTAAGAAATGAATAAGGAAAATGATAAAAATCAGCAACAAGAAGAAATGAGTAGCAGCACTTTGTTTGTTTTCATAGGCTCTCAGGAAGATTTTTACCGGATTATGAGTCTGTTTGAAGAGGATAAACTGAGTGAGTTACTGGGGATAGAAGTGCTGGATGTAGGAGGTATTGTTGAATCTCAACTGGTAGCACAACCAAAAGTAATAAATTTAAGCCAATGGTTCCAGAATAATTTTGTTGAAGCTATTCAGGAAGCATGGCTGACAGTAGAAGAAGTTTTGGGTAAGAACATACGGAATCCAGCATTTAGATCGCAAGCCGTAAAACGAGCTAAATTAATTAAATTAGCCGAAATTACAGTAGCTTTAATTCTTGATATAGCACCAGCCGAAAACCAAGAAATCAGCACAATATTAGGAGTCTATCCTATTGGCAGTCAAACTTATCTGCCAGAAAACCTTAAGCTGGATGTGTATGAATCAGAAGAAACTTTAGTAGAACTTCAAGCACCATTACAGAGTGAAGGAATGATACAAGAATTATTTTTATTGCCAGGAGAAGCATTTCGGATAGAAGTTTCTTTGGGTGATTTCAAGCAAATAGAAGATTTTATTTTATTTCCAACAAGGTAGGCGATAAAAATGTCAGGTGTAAAGTTGGTTTTCTTAAAAATTAATAATGGCAATTTTGACCAAGGGTTTAAAGTTAACTTGCGAATTTACCAAGCAGGAAATTCTGCTTTTTTAGAAGCTGATGGCAGATTTCCTGCAGCACCAAAGATTCCTGAAATATATCAAAGTTGGCAGAAAAAATATTTACGCATGGACTGGTGTTTTCGAGCCAGGAAGGGAGAAACTATCAACGATGTTGGCAAGGTTCCCGAAGATTGTCGCCAATCATCTCAAAAATTAAGAGAAAGCATTAAAGAGTGGTTGAGAAAGTCTGATGATAGCGAGTTTCAAAAAATCAGGGAAACACTTATAGGAGAATTAGATAGAAGAGACGAAATTAGGGTATTCATTCGTAAGGATTCAGGTCAAAAAAACTTAAGTGGCGGCATCTGGTAAAATAAAGGAATGAAAAAGCCCACAGCCACC
>NZ_JAUBUJ010000121.1:0-23633 GCF_036705405.1 Microcoleus sp. B13-B6 | reverse complement strand
ATCTATCGGGCAACCACGGGGAGTAGGGGTCGGATTGCCCCTACAATAATTATGAGAATGATTTAGGATTGCTATAGGATACACACACGCAAAAAATATGGATATTAAAAACGGCTTTGTAGGCACAATCGGCAACACACCACTAATTCGGTTAAACAGCTTCAGCGATGAAACTGGCTGCGAAATTCTCGGTAAAGCAGAGTTTCTCAATCCCGGCGGTTCTGTTAAAGATAGGGCTGCTTTATACATCATCAAAGATGCAGAAGAAAAAGGCTTGCTGAAACCGGGCGGCACCGTTGTTGAAGGCACTGCCGGCAATACTGGCATCGGTTTGGCCCACATTTGCAACGCTAAAGGTTACAAATGTATGATTGTGATTCCCGATAACCAATCTCAAGAAAAAATCGATGCTTTGAAAACCTTGGGCGCTGAAGTTCGGACTGTTCCCGCTGTCCCTTACAAAGACCCGAATAATTATGTCAAATTGTCGGGAAGATTGGCGGAGGAAATGGAGAATGCAGTCTGGGCAAATCAGTTTGACAATTTAGCCAACCGCCGAGCTCATTACGAGACAACTGGCCCGGAAATTTGGGAACAAACAAATGGGAAAATTGATGCTTGGGTAACTGCTACTGGTACTGGCGGCACTTTTGCTGGGGTAGGAATGTTTTTGAAAGAAAAAAATCCTGCTGTGAGAATTGTCTTGGCAGACCCGATGGGCAGCGGGCTTTACAGTTATTTCAAAACTGGGGAAATTAAGACTGAAGGCAGTTCGATTACTGAGGGAATTGGCACCACTCGCGTCACGGCAAATATGGAGAATGCCCCGGTAGATGACGCCATCCAAATTCACGATACGGAAGCTGTCCGCGTGATTTACCAACTGCTGAGGAAAGAAGGGCTGTTTATGGGCGGTTCTGTGGGGATTAATGTGGGGGCGGCTGTGGCTTTAGCGAAGCAAATGGGGCCTGGACATACGATTGTTACGGTACTCTGCGACGGCGGGGCTCGGTATCAGTCGCGTTTGTTCGATCGACAATGGTTGGCTTCCAAAGGTTTGTCACCAGATTAACCGTAGGGTGCGCTGCGGCGCACCTTAAAATCGGGGCATATAGCCTTTCTCAGAAAGATGAGGTACTATCCGGCATAGGGCATAGGGCATAGGGCATAGGGCATAGGGCATAGGGCATACCTCACTTTTTTGAGAACCGCTATATATAAAATTTGGGCAAAATCTGGGCGTATATGCGCGCACCTATTCCCATGATAAAAAAATAGCATATATGTAGCAGAATGTCAAGTGAAAAAACATGAAAATCACAGAATCTTCTAGGCAAGTTCTTGTTTGCCAAAACCGCACTTGTCGCAAGCAAAATTCAGCAAAGGTACTGGCAGCTTTTCAGCAATTGTCGCCCTCAGAAGTTGAAGTTGTTGCTAGCAGTTGTTTGGGACAGTGCGGCAACGGGCCGATGGTGTTGGTGCTGCCAGAAGAGGTTTGGTACAATGGTGTTTGCCCTGAAGAAGTTGCGACCATAACTGAGCAACATTTGCGGGGAGGAAAGCCAGTGGAAAGGATGCTTTATCGCAAGTTTCACCGACTTTCTAATTAGTCGATCGCCCGCGTTTAAAATTCTTCCGCAAACAACCGGCGGAGAATTTCCGTGACTTCGGCGCAAAATCTGGCGTCGAGTTCGATCGCTAGGCGATCGACACTAGTGGAACCGCCTACAGGTTTTTCTGCCCGCAAACTCATGGCTAAAGTTCTGAGTTTTGCCGGCTTTCCCGCCGCTTTCGGCCGCTCGTCAACAAACCGCACTAAAGCCACATAAACTGTTTCTAGGGTTCCCCTGATCGAGCTCAGTCCGTAACCCAATTTTGAGATAATTACTGGAGAAGTGATCAGGCTATCCATCCCCAAAGTTTTAATTGCTACATCTACATATCGAGCGCTGTCATGTCCCATTGCTCTGACAATGCTTTCTAAGCTGTTCCACTGAGATGCTTTCATGCGCGATCGCTGTTCGATGTGGAAGTGCCATCCTAACATGGAAATTAGCCTGGTCAAATCATAAGCAGATACGGTATTACTTTGTTTGGTACTGTTTAATGCCGCACTTAGCAGCACTTGTTTTTTGGTGAGATCGAAGATTTTGGGGTTGTTGTGATAAGGATTTTCGCCGTAATCGCCACGAAAAATTATGTCATTATTGCCAGTAGCGCTTTTCAGCCATTGCTCTAGTCCTATGCGAGTATCGAAGCGTTTGAACATCGCAGCTAAGGAGTTTGAACTTGCTATATTTGAGGCATAGTTAACCATGTCTTTTGCTACATCGTAAAAGTAAAAATCGTGTCTTAGCCCGTTACCATCTCTTACAACGCAGTTGTCAATGTCGCAGTCGGGATATTTGCTATTTACTTGGCTGACGATATTAAGGAGTGCAATAATTTTAGTGGCACTCCACTGCTCAGCATTGGTAAGCGCGTTTTTTCCCAGCCACTGTGCCTGAATTTTGCCGTCTACAAAAGTACCAATGCAAACGCAGGCTTCCTTAATTTCTGCGTGCAAAAAATTTAAACCTTGAGAGTTAATTTGAGGTAGTTCTCCCAGGCTGGGAAACGGAGTAGGTTTGAGGGGATTATTGGGGCCGGGAATAGAGCTAATTACTTTTAAGCCGTCGGGTTTCTGTTTGAGATAATCGGGATAGTTTTTAATGTGTTGTTGGTAAGGAGATTTTTCAATGCCCCGGTCTAAAAAAGCTAGTTTGTTGATGTTAGCTTGGGCATCTATTTGCATTTGGAGGTAGTTTTTGTAGATGCGCGATCGGTCTTTTGCGAGTTCGAGGGAGGTGAGGTTCATGATAATAGTTGGCAGCTTGTTACGAATCAGTAAATCACTATACTAGGATTTACGCAAACAAACCGGGCTGCGCTGCAAAATTTTGGGTTGGGAAACTAAAAATTAATGAAGAAACCGGGCTTCAGAGAGTAACTGCGTCCAGGACTATATATATGAGTTGTGGCCCTGCGATCAAGCTTTTTTGCTGCGTACTTGAATGCGTTTGTCGGTTTTTTGTTTCTTAATCCAAGAGACAAATTTCTGGAGTTCAGGGTCATTTTTGAGCTTTTCCAGGGTGTTGAGCTCTTGGGCGAGGTGTTTGTTCTCAAATAGAGAGTGAATCTGGCGGTGACAGGCTGAGCAAATGTCGATTGTCGGGCTTGGATCTTCGTTTTTCCGCTTGGTGTTTTGTTTGGGGATGAGGTGATGGGCGGTTAATGCTTCCATTTGTCGATCGCACAATTCGCACTGCATAATTTTCTCAATGCTGCTGGATAGGAGAATTGCTACTTTTAGTTTATAGCCTTTCTCAGTAACATGGGGCATGGGGCATAGGGCATAGGGCATAGGGCATAGGGCATACCTCACCACGCTTGAGAACCGCTATAGCGCGATCCGCTTTGATTCATGTGAATGAAGGTCGAGCCTACTTCTGCACAAAAAAAACCCCCTAAAAAAGGGGGCATCCAAGCAGAACCTAGGCGTCACAAAATATACAGTAACAGAAACAAAACAATCCAAATCACATCGACAAAGTGCCAGTAAATCTCAGTCGCTTCGATTCCGAAGTGGTGCTCGCTAGAATAGTGACCTTGCGCGCGCGATCGCCACACCACACCGGCCATCAGGAGCACTCCAAACGTAACGTGCAAGCCGTGAAAAGCAGTCAAAACGTAAAAGCAACTGGCATACAAATTCGTCGTCAAGCCAAACTCTAAATGAGTGTATTCGTAAACCTGACCTGCCAAGAAAACTGTGCCCATAGCAATAGTTACGAGCAACCAATTCCGCATTCCGGTGGCATCATTCTTTTTGATTGCACTATCAGCATTGTGAATCACAAAACTGCTAGCAATCAAAATCACCGTATTGATTCCCGGCAGCAATAACTCTCGCGCGGGCGTACCTTCAGGAGGCCACACGGGGGCCATCGCCCGATAAATCAAATACGCGGCAAACATACCGAAAAATATCATGCCTTCAGCGCACAGGAACACAATTACCCCTAACATCCGGTGGTCGGGATGCTCGACGCCGTGTGCTTCTACTTCGCCCTCGTGGTGGTAATTTAGGGCTGTTTTTGTCGGATCGATCGCTGGAATTTGCATAAGAAATTGGTAATGAAGAAGTCAGTTGTCAGTTGTCAGTTGTCAGTTGTCAGTTGGCATTAGTCATCAGTCATTAGTTAACAGTCAACAGTCAACAGTCAACCGTCAACAATGCCCAATGACTAATGCCTGATGACTAATAACTATTCGCCATCTTGACTTTCATCAGCAGGAGAATCAACATTTATCTCTGATTCAGGAGCGACCAAAGTTGCAGTACCGCCAAAGAAAGTTGAAGCTTGAGCCTCCGCAATAGGAATACCTGTTTTCTGGGCGTTGCGGGTGGCATTTTCCCTCAACTTAAGTCTGAGACGTTCCCCTGTATTCTGAATTTTTTCCATGCCGTAATCGTAAGGCCCTGTTGCCAATACCGGCACTCCTTCAAAATTTTCGATCGGGGGCGGCGAAGTCGTCATCCATTCCAAACTCAAAGCTTGCCAAGGATTGTCACCTGCTTTGGGGCCGTACATCCAGCTCCAAATCACATTAATGATAAACGGGATTGTAGACACTGCCAGCATATAAGAACCGACAGTACAAATGACATTAATTGTGGTAAATTTCGGGTCGTACATTGCCACCCGCCGAGGCATTCCTTGCATCCCCAAAGCGTGCATCGGCAGGAAAGTTACAGTAAAGCCAACATAGGTTAAAACAAAGTGAACTCTACCCCAAAATTCATTAATCATCCGCCCCGTCATTTTGGGGAACCAGTGGTAAAAAGCAGCGTAAATGCCAAACACTGAGCCGCCAAACAGCACGTAGTGTAGGTGAGCGACGACAAAGTAAGTGTCGTGAACGTGAATGTCGAAAGGTACGGAAGCTACCATGATCCCGGTGATGCCGCCGAGGACAAATGTTGAGATAAAACCCATCCCAAATAGCATCGCGCTGACAAGCCGGAGTTTGCCTCCCCAAATAGTTGCCAACCAGCTAAATATTTTAATCCCTGTTGGTACGGCGATGATCATAGTCGTGATCATAAAAAACATCCGCAGCCAGCCGGGAGTACCGCTGGTAAACATATGGTGCGCCCACACGATCAAGCCCAAAAAGCTGATCGCGAGACTGGAATAGGCGATCGCCAAATAACCAAAAATTGGCTTGCGGGAATGCACCGGCAAAACTTCTGAAATCACCCCGAAAAAGGGCAGAATCATAATGTAAACTGCGGGGTGCGAATAAAACCAGAATAAATGCTGGTAGACGATCGGATCGCCGTTGCCGGTCGGGTTAAAAAATGCCGTCCCCGCTAACAAGTCAAACGACAGCAAAATCAAAGCTGCGGCTAAGACTGGAGTAGCAATCAAACTCAGCGCTGAAGTCGCAATCATCGCCCAGCAAAACAAGGGCATATCATTGAGACCCATGCTCGGAACCCGCATGGTAAAGATGGTAACGGCAAAATTCAGCGCCCCCAAAATCGAAGAAGTTCCCAGAATCAAAACGCTGAGAATCCAAATTTCTTCCCCGGCTTGAGCAGTAACTAAACTCAAAGGCGGATAGGAAGTCCAACCCGCCTGCGGAGCTCCTACAAAAAAACTGCTCAATAGCAAGACGCCACCTACGGGAATCATCCAAAAGGCAACGGCATTCAGGCGGGGAAATGCCATGTCTTTGGCCCCGATCATTAAGGGGATCAAAAAGTTAGCAAACCCGGCTCCGGCGGGTACGATCCACAGGAAGATCATCACCGTCGCGTGAACAGTAAATAAACTGTTGTAGAGTTCGGGGGTGACAAAATCGGAGTCGGGGGTGGCGAGTTCTGTTCGCACCAAAGTTGCCATCACGCCGCCGATTAGATAGAAAATAAATGTTGTTACCAGGTATTGAATACCGATGACTTTGTGGTCGGTATTAAAAGTGAAGTAGTCGCGCCAATGTCTATCGGCGGGCGCTGTTCCGCGAGCCTCAGTGTTTGCACTTTCTTGGAACTGTGCTTGTGTCATAGTTATTAGTCATTAGTTATTAGTCATTAGTTATTAGCTCAGGATCGAAGACCCAGTGCCAGGAACTAATGACTATTTTTAGTGATGAGTTGGGTGAAGTTGTTCGAGGGTTTCGGAATTAATTTTTATTTCCCTGACGTAGGGAGCCAAAAATTCACCGTCTGACAATTCCCCTGGATTGACTGCAACTGCTTGCTCTAAGTTTTGACTGCTAGCAACTTGCTGGCTTTGCAGCCAACCGTCGAATTCTTCGGGCGTGTGAACGACTGCTACAGCTTTCATCGCTCCGTGATAAGCGCCGCACAATTCAGCACAAACAACCCGGTATTCGCCGGTTTTAGTTGGTGTAAATCTCAGTTCGCTCGGCCGCCCGGGAATTGCATCTTGTTTGAGGCGAAATTCCGGCAGCCAAAATGCGTGCAGCACGTCTTGGGCTGAGATATTTAGCTGTACGTCGCGGTTGACTGGCATATGCAGTTCGCCAGAACTAACGCCGCTTTCTGGATAGCTAAAAATCCAGGCGTACTGCAAACCAGTGACATTGACAACTAAGTCTGCTGGTTTGTCTTCATTTTCTGGGGAAGCGCCTACCCCTAAAGCAACGAGTTTTTGAGACGGAATTTGAGGGGCGTTTTGGGGTGTATCTGAGAGTGTGGCTGCGATCGCACTTCCCCGCATTTTAGAGTGCGCTTGCATGGTGCCGTGGTCATGATTGCCCATCGGATCGAGGCCCCCCATTGAGTTGTAAATCTCAAAACTGTAGACTCCGATTCCTAAAATAATCACCGCCGGCACGGCTGTCCAAAGAATTTCTAAGGGAAAGTTGTCATGCCAAGGCGGCCCGTCTGTATTGTCTCCTTGACGGCGGCGATATTTAATTGCAGCAAAGATGAGAATTCCCTGCACCATGATAAATAGTCCAGTGGAAATGGTCATCATTGTATTGAAAAGTGCGTCTATGTCGGATGCTTCGTCAGAGGCGGCGATCGGCATCAAACCGTGATTCTGCCCGTACCAGAGACTGATCAGAGTCACTCCGATGCCGGCGAGCATGGTGAGGATGGAACTTGGAATGTTCACGCTGGTACTTCTTAATAGCGACACTTCTTCGCTTGAAAAATGAAGGAAGCGCCTCTGGGTTATCAATTTTTAATTGTAAATGGTATTTTTAGTAAAATGTCTCTCTTAAGGGTTACTTAAGGCTTAGAATTTTTGACCGATCGCCCGCGCGCCTCAAAAATACGTCTTTTGTACCTTGACAAAAATGAGTAAAAATGGTAAACAATCGCTCTATTTGGCTGCTAAATTTGAGATTTTTTCTCAAACACCATCAAATGCTGCTGGGGCAAGATATCTTTTGTCTCTTTCCATACTAAACCGACGGCGGCCATTTCTTTTTTCACCTGCTTCTGCGTCATTTTGTGCAAACCTTTAATGGGAATCAGCGGGTTTTCGCCCCGATACTCGATCGATACCGTGCGGCCTCCCGGTTTGAGTGCTTTCACAATTCCTTGCATCATTTCTCTGGGATATGCAAATTCGTGATAAGCATCGACCATCAAAACTAAATCTACGCTGTTTTCCGGTAAATTCGGATTGTCGATACTTCCCAAAACTGGCTCAACGTTAGCGATATTTTTTTCTTGTTTATTCAATTCTAGAAAATTCATCATTTCCTGCTGCACGTCAACTGCTAAAACCTTTCCTTCTGGAACTAAGGGAGCGATGCGAAAGCTAAAATATCCTGTTCCTGCTCCAATGTCGGCGACAATATCGGTGGGTTTTAAATCGAGATTATTGACTAATCGAGCTGATTTTTCTTCCATGCCGCGAGACGGTCTTTCTAGCCAACTAGCGCCTTGATATCCCATGACTTGGGCAATTTCTCGACCCATGTAAAATTTGCCGATGCCGTCGGGATTGTGGACTGTTCGCTGTTGGTAAATTGGGTCGCTGTTAGCGGTTTTACTTGCTGCTGCACAGGCATTGAGTGGCAACAGGCAAAGAATTGTCACGATTATTGCTGCTAGCGGTTTGATGAATTCTCGGTTTTTCACGATCGTCCTAATTGTATGTTTAATTTTCTCGTTACCGGGAGCTGCCCGTTGGTGACGACTTAACGTTAAACGTAATACCGGTCTGGTGTTTGATGATTAGGCCCAGATCCCCCCTAACCCCCCTTAACAAGGGGGGAACCGGAAATGGATCAAAGTCCCCCTTCTTAAGGGGGATTTAGGGGGATCTAGACTCGGCTGTGAACGAGAGATACAAAGGTTTTTAGTCTTAAGTTGTCATTAATGGTCAGAGCCCGGTAATGCAGAACCAGAGGAAGAGCCTTGCGAATATCCAGAACAGTTCAAGATTTAATTGACAGCGGATTCTAACAATTTAATTGTACCAGAGTCAGCGTCGATTTCGACTTCTTGACCGATCGGCAAAGTGAACTGCTCCCGGATGTGTCCCACCATAGAACCGTACCACGCGGGAATCTTCAAAGGGCGAATGTGGTCGGACAAGACTTGAGGTAAGGTTAGGGACTCTTGGGGTTTTTCAGCTTCGCACTTGGTACACTGTCCGAAAATAAAACCTGATATTTTATCAAGAATACCCGCTAATTTAAGCTGCGTCAACATTCTATCGATGCGATAAACCTCTTCGCCAACTTCCTCGACAAACAAAATACTGTTTTCCCATTCCGGCAAATATGCAGAACCGACCATTGCTGCTATTACTGATAAATTGCCACCGATTAGTTTCCCCCTAGCTGTTCCGCGCCCGATTGTTTGAACTTGCACGGTTTGGGAGTTTTGCATGGTTATAGAGCCGCCCTCAAACAAAACTTTTTTGACGTAATTTACTGTAAAGGGGCTCCAAGTTGACACACCTAAAGGGCCGTGAAAAGTAACCATATTAGTTTTAGCATAAATCGCCAATAACAGCGCGGTAATATCGCTGAATCCCATAATAATTTTGGGATTGTTGCGGATAATATTGTAATCCAGGATCGGCAATATCCGAGCACAGCCCCAGCCGCCCATCCCGGTAAAAATAGCTCGCACTGAGTCATCGGCAAAGGCTGCGTTGACATCGGCGGCGCGATCGGCATCCTTGCCTGCTAAATACCCGTAGCGATCGTAAAAATGCTCTCCCAATTTAACTTTTAAACCCAGGTTATCGAGAACTTTAAAAAATGGCTGCACTTCTTTTTCGTAGTTGAAAGCGGCAGGATTGATTAAAGCTACAGTATCGCCGACTTGCAGACGGCGCGGATTAGCGATCGCACTTTGGGGAGATAGGTTGGTTTGGGCGAGCGGCAAAAGCTGAGTACCAATAGCAGTCAGCCCAAAAGTTGTGAGCAGAGTACGGCGGCGGAGAGTCATAGCTGTTAGGTAATTTTTGCTATAATTGTATAGGAAAATTTCTGTCATATCAGTTTAAAATTGCCAGTTTCAAATGAAAACAGACACTAAAATCTCCGCTAAAAAATCTTGGGCTCAAGCTTTAGCTCGTCCGGCTGCAGAGTTTCCGCTGACTCAGCTATCCGTTAAAAGCGGTAAAATTCCCGCAGGATTGCGAGGCACTCTTTACCGCAACGGGCCCGGACGTTTGGAACGCGGCGGTGTTGCTGCGGGACACTGGTTTGATGGCGACGGTGCAATTTTGGCAGTACATTTTACCGATGTCGGTGCTACGGCTGTTTATCGCTACGTGCAAACAGCGGGATATCTAGCTGAGGAAAAAGCTGATAAATTTCTCTACAGTAATTATGGCATGACAGCACCGGGCCCTGTGTGGTTGCGGTGGACTAAAACTGTTAAAAATGCTGCCAATACTTCTGTTTTAGCTTTGCCAGATCGCCTTTTGGCATTGTGGGAAGGCGGCCCGCCTCACCGCCTCGATTTGCAAACTCTGGAAACTCAGGGAACGGACGATTTAGGAAGTTTAGAGAGTGGATCTTCTTATTCCGCTCACTGCAAGCGCGACCCGATTACTGGCAATATTTTTAACTTTGGAACTACACCGGGTGCCAGTACAAAGTTGAATCTGTATAAAAGCGATCCTACAGGCAAAATTGTGCAACAAGCAACTGTTGCTTTAGATGGAATTCCCCTGATTCACGATTTTGTTCTGGCTGGGAAGTATCTAATATTTTTTGTGCCGCCAGTACGAGTAAAATTTTTGCCCGTGTTAGCTGGAATTAGCAGTTTCGGCGACTCTTTTGAATGGAAACCGGAGTTAGGAACGCAGATATTAGTTATTGACTCGGAAACTCTATCTTTAGTTAGTCGCGGCGAAACCGAACCTTGGTATCAGTGGCATTTCGCTAACGGTTTTGTCAAGGAAGATGGTTCGGTAGCGGTAGATTTTGTGCGCTTCGCTGACTTTCAAACTAATCAGCGACTGAAAGAAGTACCGACTGGTGAAACTAGCACCGATGCGGAGGGTACTCTTTGCCGAGTGCATCTCAATCCTCTGACGGCGAAAGTGACAGGAATAGAAGAATTGTTGGATAAACCTTGTGAGTTTCCGATCGTACCTGCTGCCGAAATAGGGCAAGACGCACGATATATTTATCTGGCAATGTATCGGCCTGACGTTGATATTGTACCGGAACGTTTCGGTGCGATCGCCCGTTTGGACACGCAAACCCGCAATCTCACAATTGCCGACTGTGGCGAAAATCGCTATCCCGCCGAGCCCATCTACGTTCCAGATATTTCGTCGGAGAAAGGTTGGATAGTAACAGTTATTTATGACGGCAATTCTGACAGCAGCGAAGTCTGGATATTTGACAGCGACGGACTTTCCCGCGAACCTATTTGCAAGCTAGAATTGCCTGGTGTCATACCTTTGGGCTTTCACGGCACTTGGAAAGCGGCAGTCTGAGAAAATTGTAAAGAAGTGTTGCGGAAGATTTATTAAAAATTGTTGCCGCTTCTCTGTCAAGTTGTTAAGGTGTGTGTAGATAGGAAATTCTCATATCTAGGAGGTGTGGAATTGATAATCTGCATTGCTCAATTATCCTGTGCCAATTCGCACGAATCCCCGGCGATTGTAAGTCGCGGCGGCACAGGATATCGTCTGCCTCTGCGGACTAAAAAAAGAGGGGTAATTAAGCCCTGGCGAATAACCCATCCGGGCGAATATTCCCGGCCAGTTTATTCGCAGCTACACAGGCAAAGTCCGCCTCTGCAGACTGAAGGAAACCAATACCCGGCGAATAAATTCGCGGCTACACAGGCAAAGTCCGCCTCTGCAGACTGAAGAAAAAGCGGTAATAAAGCCCGCTTTGACATGATTCTCGACTAGGTTGGCCCATCTCAGGTTTGTCTGCTTGAATGAGGTTAAATGACCAGATAATTGACTGATTTCTGGCGAACCCAAAGTTTAGTTCAACTCACGCGCACGTTAGCGATTCAACAGTTTTTAGTTTTGAGTTAACCCCACGAATAAATTAGGCTTATCGGAACAAGATAGCCTTTTAAACCATTATGAATTATGAGTTGTTACCGCCAAAAAAATCAACTCATAACTAATAATTCACAACTCACAACTCATAACTCCGTGCCGCAGTGAGCATCTACCAAAAGGTTTAATCTATGCAACTTCAAGGAAAAACAGCTCTTGTTACAGGAGCTTCGCGCGGAATTGGGCGATCGATCGCCCTGGCATTAGCGAGACAAGGAGTCAAACGCTTGTTGATTGTGGCGCGCAACCGCAAGCAATTAATTGAACTGGCAGAGGAAATCGATGTTTTTGGCACAGAAGTAGTGCCGTTAGCTTTGGATTTAACTCAGTCAGTTGCGGTGAATATTGCGATCGCCCAAGCTTGGCGAGATTGCGGCCCGATTCACCTGCTAGTCAACTGTGCAGGCGTCGCCCACCAAGCATCTTTCTTGCGTTCCCCGCTGCCATTAATCGAGGAAGAAATCGCCTTAAATTTGCTCGGAACCTACACAATTACCCGCTTGATAGCTCGGCGAATGGCGACTCAAAAAGAGGGAACAATCGTCAATGTTTCTAGCTTAATGGGCAAAATTGCCGCTCCCACAATGGCGACTTATTCTGCTACCAAATTTGCCATTTTGGGATTCACCCAAGCTTTGCGTAGCGAGTTAACTCAGTACAATGTTCGAGTCACAGCTTTGCTGCCATCCCTAACAGATACCGACATGGTGCGAGACTTGGAACAATTCCGGTGGGTAGTGCCCACAACTCCCGAAAAAGTGGCCCTAGCACTTGTCGCGGGATTGCAGAAAGATGCGCCGGAAATCTTGGTAGGATGGCAAAGTCATCTAGCAGTTTGGTGTCACCGAATTGCGCCTTGGTTGCTGGATTTTGTGTTGCGGATGGCGACTCCAGAACTTCGGGATAAATCGCGGGGCCGCAAATTGCGGGAGGCTTTAGCTAGCGGGCGATAAACCCTTTTATGGGCGGGCTCTCCGGCCCAACCCCTACTCCCCACAAAAAATTGGATGTGTTGTGGAACGGGCCGGAGAGCCCGTTCCGGGATCTTCGGCTTATTGGTGTCAACTTAAGCTGTCAGCCCGCCCACCCGGTAGTCCGCCCACCCGGTAGTCCGCCAGGGATTGAAATCCCTGTCTCATAGCGAAAGTCCTCTCAAAGAGGACTGAGAAGAAGAATTTTTGACGTTGCTGATTCACGCCGCCCACCCGTTAGTCCGCCAATCCGGCAGGGATTGAAATCCCTGTCTCATAGCGAAAGTCCTCGCTATGAGGACTGGGAAAAAGAATTTTTGACGTTGCTGATTCACGGTAGGAATCAACTTTTTGCTTGATGTTAAAAAACTCACCATAGTTGTCTTATAGCAATTGGGAAATCTAAATTCCTACCTGTATTTAGCAACAGCAACGCCGAATTTTTAAACTCATTAGTCCTCATAGCGAGGACTTTAGCTATAAGCCCCGTGGAATTAATTCCCTGTCGGACTATCTAATTCTAGCTCAGTTACAGGAAACTATGCCTGTTCATTTCTTGACTAACAGCAACGGGCTGATGAATGATAGAAACTTCTATTTGGCAAGTCGCTCTTTTGCTAGCGACTTTCCCAATATTGTTAAAATAGTGATGGGAGAAACGCGACAGATGGCTACTTGGATAACTAAGAATCCCGAGCCAGCAGCGAAATTTATCAGCGCTCGAACGGGAATGAAAATAACCACAGCTATCATGTTAACAAAAAGCCGCCGCTACGATTTGCTGCCAATTCAGGACAGGGCAGTTGAAGAACAGCAGCGGATTGCTGAAATTTTATTTCGGTTGGGACTGCTTCCCTATCGCATTTGGATTGAAGATGTTATCTGAAAACAAAAATTAGATTTATAGTGAATATTCAGGTATTGGCTAACAATTTACTTCTCGAAAAATATGCGCTCGCCCACGCTAGCAGCGGTAGAGAAGCTTTAGCCATTCTAGACAGAGGCTACAAGCCGGCTCTAATTTTGCTAGATCTCATGAGGCCACGGATGACTGGTTACGAAGTTGGCGAGAAAATCCGGGATAAATGCACGGGTATCGAAGGGCAAATTGTGATGCTAACCGCCAAAATTCAAGTAGCTGACTTAGTGCAAGGTTTCAATGCAGGGGCTAATGATTTTTTAACTAAACCGTTTGTCAAAAATGAATTGCTAGCCAGAATCAAACTCACATCAGTCTGGCAAAAATCAATGCAGCTTACGGTAAATTTGTCCCCCACGACTTTCTGCGATTTTTGGGACACGAAAGTATTGTTGATGTCCGACTAGGCGATCAAATTCAGAAAGAAATGACAGTTTTATTTTCTGAAATTCGCTCTTTTACGACTATCTCAGAAGCGATGACTCCCTAAGAAAACTTTAGTTTTATCAACAGCTACGTCCGCCGAGTGAGTCCTGTAATTCGCGCTCACCAAGGTTTTATCGATAAATATATTGGCGATGCGATTATGGCACTATTTCCTGAGTCGGCAGATGATGCTGTTCGCGCGGCGGTGGAAATGCAAAAACAAGTTATTATTTACAACCAGGAGCGACAACGGAGCAATTACCCACCGATTACTAGTGGCATCGGTTTGCACGTGGGTAGTTTAATGTTGGGTACGATTGGGGAGGAGGAACGGATGGAAAGTACAAGGATTGCTTATGCGGTGAATCTCGCGTCTCGTTTGGAAGGATTGACTAAGGTTTACGGGGCGGGCATTCTAGTTAGTGACTCCATTTTAGAGCGTTTGGGCGATCGAGAAAAATATATGTGCCGATTTGTCGAGCGAGTCACAGTAAAAGGGAAAAAATCTGCCGTATCGGTGTTTGAAATTTATGATGCAGAAACAGAACAAAGCATTCAACTAAAACAGGCAAGTGCTGCTGAGTTCCAAAAAGGTCTGGAGCTTTATTTCGAGCAAAATTTTACTGAAGCGCAAAAATTATTCAGTAAGATTTGCGCCATAAATCCTCAAGATAAGTTGGCAGCAATTTACTGCCAGCGCTCTCTAAAGAAGGGAATGTATGGAGTGCCTGGAGGATGGTCGGGGATAGAAGCTTTGGATGAAAAGTAGTACAAGTAACCTCTATTATGGAAAGTAGTGATACAGATATATTGTATGTGAACATCGGTAGGGACAGGGCAATGCCTTGTCCGCCGCCGGGAGTAGGACACGGAAATGCCGTGTCCCTAGGGTTCTCTTTGACTTTTAATAATTTGGTATAAGATTGAGGATTGTAGAAACAATACCAGGTCTTCCGGGCGTAAGTTGTGTTTAAGTACAAAATGGTTTATAATACTTACCAGCGGTAAGCCTTGGCTCCAAGTATTAACTGGTTGTTCAACCTAAACTAATGTTATGTCCACTCTTTCTCTCAAGCGCTTAGTGGCAAAACTTTCAAGAAAAGCAACGCTGCAAACTGTACTCATAGTTCCCTTTGTCTTGCAAGTATTTGCAGCGGTAGGAATTGTGGGGTATTTATCATTTAAAAATAGTCAAAGAGCAGTTAATGACCTGGCGGATCAGTTGATGGGCGAGGTGAGCAATCGCATTGAGCAAAATTTGAGAACTTATCTGCAAACTCCGCACCAAATCAATCAAAGCAAGCTGGATGCAGTGAAACTGGGTTTTGTGAACATGAAAGACTTGTCAGCTTGGGAAAAGTATCTGTGGCGACAAGTGCAATTATATCCTTATATCAATTTTACATCCATCGCTAATTCAGATGGAGAATATCGCACTGGCGAAAAGATGTCTAACGGCACTTTATTGATTAACGCATCGGGCCCATCTACAGGTTTTGATTTTTATTCTTACAATACTAATGATAGGGGCGATCGCGCGACATTAGCAGCCACCGTCAAAAACTTCGACATCCGACAGCACCCTTCCTACACCTATGCGGCTCTCGAAGCCAAACCAACTTGGAGTTCAGTTTATATATCCTTCCTAGAACCCACCTTGCTCCTCAGCGCGCTGCAACCAGTTTACAACAGCCAGAAACAGCTAGAAGGAGTATTAATTGCTGCTTTGCGTCTCGACAGTATCGGTCAATTTTTAAACAGCCTCAAAATAGGTAAATCTGGTCAAACTTTTATTATCGAAAGAAACGGCACGCTGCTGGCAACTTCCACACCCGAAAAACCTTTCCGCACCCAAAACGGTCAAAAAGAACTGTTTAAAGTTACAGAAAGCAGCGATGCAGTAACGCAAACTACAGCAAAATATTTAGAAACTCACTTTCAAAACTTGAACAAGATTACAAAAGCACAGCAACTAAATGTTGAGATAAACGGTCAGCATAAATTTTTAAAAGTCCTGCCCTTCCAAGACGACAAGGGTTTAGATTTGCTGATTGTCGTCGTCGTTCCGGAAGCCGACTTTATGGAACAAATTAATGCGGGCAACCGAACTACAGTGTTACTATGTCTGGCAGCTTTGGGCATGGCAACTGTGTTAGGAATTCTCACTTCTCGCTGGATTATCAAACCTCTTATAAAATTAAAAAATGCAGCAATAGCTTTATCAGAAGGACAATTTGACCAAACTGTAAAGCTCGATCGCTCCGACGAGTTGGGCGTACTTGCCGCTGCTTTTAACAGCATGGCAGCACAACTGCAAGCATCTTTTACTGCCTTAGAAACTAAAAATACCGAATTGCAGCGACTCGACAAACTAAAAGACGAATTTTTAGCCAATACTTCCCACGAACTCCGCACTCCCCTCAACGGCATTATTGGGATTGCAGAATCTTTAATAGACGGTGCTACAGGACAACTACCAGAACCAACAAATTTTAACTTAGCTTTGATTTCATCCTCTGGCAAAAGATTGTCTTCTTTAATTAACGATCTTCTGGACTTTTCTCAGCTCAAACACAAAACGATTGAACTGCAAATTAAGTCCGTCGGTATTCGAGAAATAGTCTCTGTAATTCTCACTTTGTCTCAGCCATTAGTAGGCAAAAAACACTTGCAGTTGATTAACTCAGTAGCTCCGGAATTGCCGCCAATAGCAGCCGACGAGAATCGCTTGCAGCAAATACTTTATAACTTAATCGGCAATGCGATTAAATTTACCGAAAGCGGCAGAGTTGAAATTTCAGCAGAATTGGTAACGGGCAACGCACAATCACCGTCTAACTCACAATTAGCCATTAGTGTATCTGACACGGGTATTGGCATCCCCGAAGATAAATTAGAGCGAATTTTTGAATCCTTTGAACAAGCTGACGGTTCCACTGGTAGAGAATATGGTGGCACGGGTTTAGGGTTAACGGTTGCCAAGCAATTAGTGGAATTGCACGGAGGTAAAATTTCGGTATCTTCAACTGTAGGTGTCGGTTCCCAATTCACCTTTACTTTGCCCGTATCTGAGAGTCAGCCGGAATTTAGCAGCACACAGCCGCATTTAATCGAGGGTTATCGCATTTTAATCACTCCTGAACTAGCCCGCCAATCCTCTATAATAAATTCTCCTCTATCAGACAATAGCGACTTGCTAGAAAGTGAAAAATTAAAAATTTTGGTAGTTGATGATGAGCCGATTAATATTCATGTCATCATCAACAGTCTTTCTGTAGAAAACTACGAGATTACTCAAGCGAGCAACGGCTTAGAAGCTTTAAATCTGATTGAATCAGGATTTAAGCCCGACTTAATTTTACTCGATGTAATGATGCCGCAGATGACCGGTTATGAAGTGTGTCGAGAAGTTCGCAAAAAATACTCGCCTTTAGAAATGCCGATTCTGATGCTGACGGCAAAAAATCTAACTACCGACTTGGTAGAAGCTTTTAACTTAGAAGCAAATGATTATGTAACTAAACCTTTTATCAAAAAGGAATTGTTGGCGAGAATTAACACGCAAATTCGCCTAGCAAAACTGAATGCAGCCTACGGTAGGTTTGTGCCGCACGATTTTCTAAACTTGCTGGAAAAGCCGAGTATTATTGAAGTAAAATTAGGGGAACATCAGGAAAGAGATATGACAGTGCTGTTTGCTGATATTCGCTCGTTTACGGCGCTTTCGGAAAAGATGACACCGGATGAAAATTTTGCATTTATTAATACTTATTTGGGAAGGGTTAGCCCTGCAATCAGGAAAAATAACGGGTTTATTGACAAATACATTGGAGATGCGGTCATGGCACTGTTTCCTACATCTCCTGAAGATGGTGTGCGAGCAGCAATTGATATGCAGAAAGAAGTAAATATCTATAACCAGCAGCGACAAAAAAATGGCTTGTTTCAGATCGCGATCGGCGTCGGTTTGCACGCGGGCAATTTGATGTTGGGTACAATTGGCGAGCGAGAACGGATGGAAAGTACGGTGATTGCTGATGCGGTGAATCTCGCGTCTCGTTTGGAAGGATTGACTAAGGTTTACGGCGCGGGCATTCTAGTTAGCGGTGCAATTATCGATCGCCTAGACGATCCTGAAAAATATAAGTACCGATTTGTCGATCGAGTAACGGTGAAAGGAAAGACAAATGCTGTGTCAGTGTTTGAAATTTACGATACAGAAACAGAGCAGAGCATTGTACTCAAGCAGCAAACTGCGGAGGTTTTTCAAGAAGCTCTCAATTTTTACTACGAGCAAAAATTTGTGGCCGCCCAAAAAGTATTTCAGAATATTTTACAAATCAATCCGGACGATCGGGTAGCAATGCTGTATTTCCAACGCTCTCGCAAGTATCGAATGTACGGCGCCCCGGATGGGTGGTGTGGGGTGGAAACTTCGACGGAGAAATAGGGCGCACAATGCACGCCCTACTATTTTTAAAATATGGTTGTACAAACTTTAAAATATAGTTGTACAAACGCCTAATTTATTCCAAGTTTTAGGGCCGACAATGCCATCAGCAACGAGTTGTTGTTGCTTTTGAAAATTGATTACTGCTTGTTGGGTTTTCGGGCCGAATCCTCCATCAGTAGTTACGGAAAATCCGCTGGCGTTCAAGAGCCGCTGGAGGTAGCGAACGTCCTCATTTTGGGTGACGCCATCGTTGCGTTTGAGTAGGGGAAAATAACGGCAGGAAGGTAATTCCATGTGAATTGCGTTTGTGGTTTGCATAGTTTGAGTCTCCATTGGTTGTTTGCAAGTTGTTTGAAAGCAGAGAAGTGCGGAAATGATGTTAATAGTCCTGGATGCACTTTTGACGGGCAGAAACGGGGTTTTGGCTTCGCTCAACCACCAGTTTTTTTAGCGTTTCTGGGGGCTGAAACGAAGTATTGTTGTGAAAAAACCCAGTTTCTTGCTAGCCGTGCGCCTAGGATTAGTTAACTTGGATTTAACATCCGGGTTCATCTGTATAACAAGCGCCTAATAGACTCCAAGTTTGAGGGCCGACAATGCCATCAACAGCAATCTTATTTTCCTTTTGAAATTTGATGACTGCTTGTTCGGTTTTTGGGCCGAAGAATCCATCAGTTGCGACGGAATATCCCTTTTTAACTAAGGATTGTTGGAGATAGCGCACGTTTTGATTGGCAGTGGTGCTATTATTTCGTTTCAGTGTGGGCAGTGAAGAGCAAAGAGGCAATTGAGCGTAAATTGAATTTGTGGTTTGCATGGTTTGATTGGGGATTAGTGGTTGGCAAGTCGTTTGAACTTGCTATTCCCCAGTTGTAGCTGTGGGGGGAAGTGCTTTAACAGTCGCTTTTTATAGTGACGCTTATCTGGGGTAGCTCAGATGAGTGACAGCCAGCTATCAAATCCGTTTTGTACAGAGTAATTGTCAAAGGCAAACAGCAGCGAATTGGGAGCATCTCACCTTTGCAGCCCTCCGCTAGAAATTGGAGCTTTGAGGCAGGAGGCAGGAGGCAGGAGGCAGAAGGAAAGAAGAAGAAGGAAGGAGCCAGAAGAAGGAAGGAGCCAGAAGAAGTATTTTTACAAATATGAGATGCTCCCAGCGAATTTCCATTTTTTATCAACTTTTAGCATCTTGGCCGGAAGCCCCACACCATATCTGTAGGGCTGTTGGTGTCGGGATGGATAGCCAGATTGACGTAGGTTGGCTAGGCAATCAATCCTGTCACGGTGTAATCGCTGCACTCTTGTATAAGGTGAGTAATAGTTTTTTATCTAGAGGAGGCAAAAATACTGTATTTAAAGCTCGTTAACCATGTGAGCGAAAAGGGCGATCGGGAAAATTGCTCTGGGGTTGCGACTTTAACTTAGAAGTGATATCGTAGTATCGGTAGATAGTAGATTTCCGGCTGTCAAACAACTTGAGAATTGAATCTATGACAATTTCTGTAACTATCGGGTTAAAGTCGGAAATAAAGTCGTCGGCGTTGAGATTTTCTCGAAAAAATTCCTTAGCTCGATCGCACTGATAGCGCATTTCGTCAAAGCCAACAATTTTTACCACAAACGTTGTCAGGGGCGAACTCTCCAAATCCGTATTAGAAGTGCTTTTAGCCCGCCCATTTTCTAATAAATTCAATACTTCCGCTTCTAAACTAATTTTAGGTTTATAAGGTTTCTCTATTTCGGGAAAAAAGCTTTCCAGGCGCACGCAGTTAGGAGCTCGATCCGGAATTCCTCCCGTCATCATCGCCAGAGAAACCTCAATCCCCACATCCGAAGAAAGAGCTTCTAGCAGGGCTAGGGCAGCCAGTTTGCACCCCAAATAAAGCTTCGCAATTTCGAGATTGTACTTAGCAGTAGTTTCCCAGCGCTGATAGGTGCGATCGTCTGGATATCCTTCAAACTGCCGGAAAATCATCTCTGGCTTGAGATAATTGAGAAAACCTTCCATCTTCACCAAAGCAACTCGGTAGTCGCGAACCGTGTAAAAACCGCAGGAGATGAGATTGTGATTGGTTTCCGGCAGTAAATTCCAGGTATTTGCCAAAAAATGGGCTGAACTATGGTGAGCAAAACTCATCACATCCCGGTTAGAGATTCGCACAGCTTTTTTGACCGTTTCCCGCATTTCATCGTCAGTCAAACTAAGGTTAAACAGGCTATTTATGGCTTGCAATCGCTCATAAAGGCGCTGGCTTACCGTTACTCCAGAATCGGCGACGCGAAAAGGAATTGTTGCTTCAATGCAGCCTGCAATTTGAAGCAATTGCTCGCGTTTGAGAAAGGGTTCTAGAGCTTTTGCTGCTACCACAGCGCTGAGAAATTCGTTTTGTCCGGAGAAAGGATTGAGGACTTCGCCCGGTACAAAATTGAATACCAGCATTACCATCTCGAAAATAGCATCCGCCGGCAGTTCAGATCGATCTCGAATTTGTAGTTGTTTGTTAACCTCTTTTGCAACAGGAGTGATGTAGTAGCTGACGTTAAAGTTAATGCTGCGATCGACTTGCACGTAGACGGTATCGTGAAATAAAGCTGCCAAAACCTCGATCGCGTCTTCATCTCCCCCCACATCAAAAATATGTTCGGGAGTGTGAAAAAACCGCCAGGGCCCCATCATCGGCTGAACAATCAGTTCGGCAATCCGAGCGAGTTCACTTGGTTCGACTTTTGCTTCCAGGCGATCGATCGCCCAAATCAGCCTTTCTAAGCACTGTAAGTAGGCTTGTTTGCTATCCATCACAGTCTTTCCCAATAACATTGCTGTCAGTCGATTTTAGATTTTAAATTTTAGACTTTAGATTTACTCCACAGATGAATCTGGAAGCTGGAACCTTCGTCTAAAATTTTTAGATATCCACGACTGGAGTCCACGGCTTGTATCCGTTTTTGGGCTGGTCACGTCAGCCAACCTGCTGTTACAGCATATTCCATATATGTGTAGTACAGAGAAACCGGGTTTCTTGAACAGAATCAGTTTAAAGGCTAGAACTGTAAAGAAACCCGGTTTCTGAGGTGTACTTCACAAACCTGGAATATGCTGTACTTTGATTGTCCTAGATGCGCCCCGGCTGTTTTTATTTGGGATTTATGAGCTTTTTGTGAAATACTTTAGCTGCAATTTAGGAGGGAAATACTAACTTCAAATAAACTTAATTTCCGGTAGCTGACCTCCCCTGTTTTCCTAGTCTAATTAGCACAAAATATGACAAGTAAAGTACATAAATTGCTAAACCGATCATACCCAACAATCCCAAAAATTGAGGGTTTGCCGTAGGGTGAAACATTTGTTTGTACAGCCAAGGTGGATCTAACCAAACGCGGCAAAAAGGTTCATCAATTATCTGAATTTGAGATTTAAAGGCACAGCTTAAGAAGAAAAGTTGAGCTAGAGCGCCCAAACCGCTGTAAACAGTAATCGCCCACCGCCAAGCTGTAAAAGCCAGTTTCAGGGGCGACTGCGGTCGATCGGCAATTTCTTCGTTTAAATCCTCCCAAAACCACAGACTAGCAGGAATTAAGGCCCTGGCAATCACCGACGACACAAAGCTCACAGGCAGCGCAGCCATCATCAGGTAAAGTGTAATTGCCAGCAAACTCGCCACCCGCCAATAAATAATTGACAAACGGACGATCGGCTCAGCTTTTGCCACAACAGCCCAAATCAGCACTACCAGCGGGATCGAAATTGTTAATAACACAGACAACCGGTAATCCATCCAGACTAAGGTTAATAACGTTTTTTCCATACTTTCAGCCTTTAAGTACCTGATTTCTATCAACACTCTTGCAAAACAGCCATTTTAGGGGCTTTTTGGGCCTCATTTTTGGCTGTTCACCTGTCCCAGTGTCCCTTATCCGATAGTCACTTACAAGCAAGCTCTTCTATCAATCTTCTAGCCTACCCCTTAGCGATATTTGCGATCGGCTTAGGATACACGGGTGAGGTAGTGCTTTTGTGTGTATTTCCTAAAGTAGCCGCCTACAGTTGGCGGCTACTGCTTTAGAATGCTATCCCGTCCCGGTCAGAACCCAAAAACCTACAATCACAACATACACATAGCGTGAGTGATGCGATCGCACTCCCCGTGCCAGTCGTTCGCTTGGTTAAGGCAGTCTTCATGCTAGAAGTCACCCAGCATATCCAAAATCGCTTCTACGTCCGCTAGGTCGCATTTAGACTTTTTGCGCTTAGCTTTCAATTGGTTGAGTAAGACAGCAGCATCAGGTAAATCACTTGTGTAAAATGATTCTCCATTATCTAGCTGTCGAGCTATAGTCAGCACCCGATCTGCTAGGGCGATCGGTACTCGGATAGTGCGGGTTTTCCCGTGTTCCCATTTACCCTCATAGTGCTTGAGGTTGGCTAGGCTAGCGTCATTAATGTTTTTAGTCATTTCACTTGTGTCAGGTGATTTACTATTAACAGGTTGACACGAATGCTTTAGTTCTGTCAAGTATTTAGTCACGTGACACAAGTGACTAGAGGGAGAAAGTTAGACTTTAGGGAGCCAAAACCAAAAACTACTAGTACAGCTCGGCGTAAATACACAGACTATTATACCGCCAAGACTTTACCCTTATATGTCCACTTAAAAGGCTTTGCCATTGTTTGATTAAAGTAGTTAATAAAATTGAGGATGCGATTTTTCAGATCGTACTGACTAATGAAACTTGCTATGCTTGAGTAATTTCCGCACTAAAATGCTGAACCAAATCTCTATTTGATTAAGCCACGAAGAATGTTTTGGCGTGTAGTGGAAAACAATTTGATGTGTTGGGTCACTTAAAAAAACAGCACGAGATTTCATGGATTGAAGTATGCCGCTTTTTCCCTTAATACCGAGGTCGATATCTAAGCCTTCTTTTTCGGCGACCAAACGCACCAATGATTCAGATTGGTGAGTATTCAGACAATCCATAATCAGATGCCATTTTTGGGCATCGGGGTCAGTTTCAATGATGTGACGAATATTCAGTACAAAATCGGATTCTTTTCTCGAATCTCCGCAAGTTGGCTCGATAATCTTACCATTCGCAATATTGAAATTCGCTATCAAGGTCTGCGTGCCATGACGAATATATTCAAACTCTCTTCTTGCAACTTTCCCTGGTCGCATTGGTAAGTCTTTTTCGAGACGCTCAATGGCTTGAATTCCTGTCATCTCATCAACCGATATAGTGTGTTCTCCATTTTGACTGCGTTCAATCGCAGTCAGATATAA